>JAEWKY010000181.1 GCA_023457615.1 Actinomycetes bacterium
GTGCTGCGCGCGCGGGAGCGGCCGCCGCTGCCGTTCTGGCTGTTCGCGGTGCTCGGCGCCGTCGCCGCCGTCGGGTTCGCCTCACTGCGCGGCGGCGGGCTCGAGGCGCCCGGCTGGGAGGACCTGCTGTTCTTCGGCGCGGTCGTCGCGGCGGCGGTCGGCTACGCCGAGGGGGCGCTGCTCGCCCGCGAGCTCGGGGCGTGGCAGACGATCTCGTGGGCGCTCGTCGTCGCGGCGCCCGTCATGATCGTCGGCACCGTCGTGTCGTGGATGCTGCAGCCGCCGGCCGCCGACGGCGTCGAGTGGGCATCCTTCGCCTACCTCGCGGCCGTCTCGATGTTCCTCGGCTTCTTCGCCTGGTACCGCGGCCTGGCGATCGGACCGATCGCACGCGTCTCGCAGGTGCAGCTCGTGCAACCCGTGCTCTCGCTGCTCTGGGCGGCGCTGCTGCTGGGGGAGGAGCTGACCCTGCCGCTGCTGCTCGGCGGGCTCGTCGTCATCCTGTGCGCGGCGCTCGCCGTGCGGGTGCGTCTCGCCCGTGCCGCACGGATCGGGGCTCGCGCAAGGGGGTGACCGGGGTTCTCCGCGCGGGCTAGGTTCGGGCCGAAGTGCCGAACAAGGAGGTTCTCGTGTCCGATGTCACCACCACCGTTCCGACGAAGTCGCGGCTCTACAACGTCGCGACCCTGCTCAGCTCGCTCCTCATCCCGCTGCCGATCTTCGTCGGCCGCATCGTCGAGGTCGTGCTCGACGGCATCAACCCCGCGGGCGTCGACACCGCGGCCGACCTCGCCTATCTGCGCGAGATCCTCGTCTCGTCGTTCGTGACCGTCGGCCTCGTGCTCGTCGTCGCGATCGTGCTGCTCGCGATCCTCTACCGCCGGGCGAAGACCCTGGATGCGATCGCCCTGCCGCTGCTCATCCTCGCCGTGCAGGTCGTGATCGGGGTCGTCACGCTGCTGCTCACGGGGGTGACGAACAGCTGATCCGGGGTGGCGGCCGGTCGCCCTTTATAGGGTGGACGGGTGGCACGTCGACGCAAGGTGACCCCCGGCGACGGACACGAACTGCCGCGATATCGGTGGTGGCAGCCGCTCTCGCGGTCGCTCCTGCACCTCCGTCGTCCGGACGAGGACGGTCGGCAGCACACCTGGTCGGTCGACGTGCGGCACGCCGGCGACTCCGACGGCGAGGTGCGCGCACACCTCTATCTCGACGGTCGGCACCACGCGAAGGCGAAGCTGCCGGCGGCGTTCCCCGTGCCAGGGGGCACGATCGAGGTCGCCGCGAGCAGCTTCGGGCTCAAGCGCTGCCGCTTCGTCGGCGATGACGGGTCGCAGCGTCAGCTCTCCCCGGATCCCGCCTCGGCGGAGGGCCGACGCGCTCGGCTGGACCGCGACCACCCCGCGCAGAGCCGCCTGATCGGCGTCGTGTCGGTGCTCGTCCTCGTCGTGGGCGTCGTCTTCGGCTTGCCGCAGCTCGTGGAGCAGATCACCGCGATCCCACCGATCGCCGAGAGCATCGGCACCTTCGTCTCCCCGATCCGTCTTCCGGCGGAGCTCAACGTCGCGCTCGTGATCGGCACCCTCGTCGCGAGCACCGAGCGGGCGCTGCGGCTGCGCTACCACTGGCTGCTCGACGGCGGACTGTTCGAGGGCGACGAGTAGGCCCGACTCGGCCGCTGTGGACAGCCGCCGAGGTCGGGCACGGCGCCGCTGCACGATGGTCGGGTGAGCGCAGCCGTCGACCTCATCACCGACCGGGTGCGCGAGCGCGTGCGCCGGGAGGGCGTCGACCTCGCCGCCGACTCCGACCTCGCCGACCGGTACATCCGCGAGGAGCTCCGCAGCTACGCCGAGCACGCCCTCGGCGGCACGGCGCCTCTCGTCGACGACGAGGCGTCGGCATCCCGGCAGATCCTCGCGGCGGTCACCGGGCTCGGCCCTCTCCAGCCGTTCCTCGACGACCCGACCGTCGAAGAGCTGTGGATCAACGCCCCCGACGCGATCTTCGTGGCGAGGAACGGCGTCTCGGAGCGCATCCGACTCGACCTCGACGAGGCCGACGTGCGCGACCTCGTCGAGCGGATGCTGCGCTCCACCGGTCGCCGGGTCGACCTGAGCTCCCCGTTCGTCGACGCGTCGCTGCCCGACGGATCGCGTCTCCACGTCGCCATCCCCGACATCACGCGGCGTCATGTCGCCGTCAACATCCGCAAGTTCCGGTCGGGGATGCGCGACCTCCGCGAGCTCGTGCGGCTCGGCTCGCTCACGGCTCAGGCGGGGGAGTTCCTGCACGCGGCCGTCTGGGCGGGGCTCAACATCCTCGTGTCCGGAGCGACGCAGTCGGGCAAGACGACGCTGCTCGGCGCGCTGCTCGCGTCGGCCCGTCCCGAGGAGCGCATCGTCACCGTCGAGGAGACGTTCGAGCTCGCCGTCGCGGCACCCGACTGGGTCGCGCTGCAGTGTCGTCAGGCCTCGCTCGAGGGCACCGGCGAGGTGACGCTGCGGCGGCTCGTGAAGGAGGCGCTCCGGATGCGTCCCGACCGGCTCGTCGTCGGCGAGGTGCGCGAGGCCGAGTCGCTCGACCTGTTGATCGCGCTCAACTCCGGACTGCCCGGGATGTGCTCGCTGCACGCCAACTCGGGCGCCGATGCGCTGCGCAAGCTCACGACGCTCCCGCTGCTCGCGGGTCGCAACATCGATGCCTCGTTCGTCGTGCCGACGGTCGCGACGTCGATCGACCTCGTCGTGCACGCCGAACTCGATCGCACGGGTCACCGGCACGTCGTCGAGATCCTCGCGCCGACCGGCACGTCGCGCGACGGTGTGGTCGGGGCGACGCGGCTGTTCTCCCGCGTCGGTTCCACTCTCGAGCCGACGGGCGAGCTGCCCGTGCAGCGCGACAAGCTCAGCCGCGCGGGAGTCGATCCTGCCGTCTACCTGCGGAGGGCGTCGTGACGATCGCGCTCGGGCTGCTCCTCGGCGCGGGGCTGCTGCTCGTCGCGTCGCCCTTCCTCTGGCCGCGCACCCAGCACGGCCGGCCGCGCCGGTCGTGGTTCGACGGATGGCGCGAGCGGCTCGCGCAGGCGGGGCTCGGCCGGGTCGCGGTGGGGGTTCCGATCGCGACGAGCGTGCTCTCGGCCGTCGTCGCCGGAGCCCTGGTGCTCGCGATCGCCCCCGTGCCCGCGCTCTCGCTCGCCGCGGCCGGACTCGGCGCCGCCCTCCCGCTCGTCGTGCTCACGACCCGGGCGCGGGTGCTGCGCCGCACGCTCCGCGGCGCGTGGCCGGACCTCGTCGACCACCTCGTCTCGGGCATCCGCGCGGGACTCCCGCTCGCCGAGGCGGTCGGTGCCCTCGCCGCGGTCGGGCCGCCCGAGCTGCGCGTCCCGTTCCGCACCTTCGAGCGTCGCGCCCTCGGCTCGGGCAACCTCGCGACGGCGCTCGACGGCCTCAAGGCCGACCTCGCCGATCCGATCGCCGACCGCATCGTCGAGACCCTCAAGCTCGCCCGCGAGGTCGGCGGCTCCGAGCTGCCGACGATCCTGCGGGCACTCGCCGCGTCGCTGAGGGCGGATGCCGCGGTGCGGTCCGAGGTCGAGGCCCGGCAGTCGTGGGTGCGGGGCGCCGCGCGGCTCGGCGTCGTCGCCCCGTGGGTCGTGCTGCTCCTCCTCGCGTCGCGCCCGGAGGCGGCCGCGGCCTACAACTCGCCCGCGGGCCTCGGGCTGCTCGCGGTGGGGCTCGCGGTCTCGATCGTCGCCTACCGCGTGATGATCGCTCTCGGCCGGCTGCCCGAGGAACGGCGGTGGTTCGCGTGACCGCCCTCATGGCGCTCGCCGTGCCCGCCGGCGTGGGGCTCGGCCTCGGACTCTGGACGCTGCTCGGTCTCGTGCCGAGGGTCGGCGCTCCGCGGCTCGCCGCGCGGATCGCCCCGCACGTCGCCGACGTCTCTCCCGAGGCCCGCGAGCTGCTCGACCGCCGCACGTCCGAGCCTCTGACGTTCCTGGGCGGCCTCCTCGCCCCGGCCGGTCGTCGGCTGCGGGAGGCCCTCGGCGCCGTGTTCGGCGGTGACGACGCCGTCGAGCGGAAGCTGCGTCAGGCGGGCTCGACCCTGACCGTCGAGGCGCTCCGCGGCCGTCAGCTCGTGGGCGCCGCCGCCGGTGCCGGCCTCGGCATCCTGCTCGCCGTCGCGATCGCGCGCTCGACCGCCGCGTCGCCTCTGCTGCTCGGAGCGGTCGTGCTGGTCGGCCTCGCGATCGGCGTGCTGCTGCCCGACCAGCTGCTGTCGCGCGCGGCGCGCGCCCGCCGGGATCGCATCGCGTCGGAGCTGCCGACGGTCCTCGAGTTCCTCACGTTGAGCCTGTCCGCGGGGGAGGCCGTGCTCGACGCCCTGCGCCGGGTCGCGCGTGCGGGCAACGGCGACCTCGCCCGGGAGCTCGGCATCGTCGTCGCCCAGGTCAACGCGGGCGTGCCGCTCGCCCTCGCACTCGAGCGCTGCGCCGACGAGATCCGGCTCCCCGCGCTCACCCGCACCGTCGACCAGCTGCTCGGAGCGCTCGAGCGCGGCACCCCGCTCGTCGACGTGTTGCGCGCGCAGGCGCAGGACTCCCGCGACGACGCGAAGCGCGGTCTGCTCGAAGCGGCGGGGAGGAAGGAGATCGCGATGATGTTCCCGCTCGTCTTCGGCGTGCTGCCGGTGACGATCGCGTTCGCGATCTTCCCCGGCATCCTCGTGCTCCAGCTCGGCTTCTAGGCGTTCACGCGGGCGCACTAAATTCGAGCGCGTGGTGGCTCCGGAGACTGATGGCGTGACGTACGTCTATGCGCAAGTCCCGCAGCCGCTGCGCCGAGGCCCAGGGGCATTCGCATGGATCAGTCTCGCTCTCCTCATTCTCGCTGCGGGAGCACTGGTTTACGCCTTCATCGTCGGCGCATACGCGAGTGCTCTCATCTCGATGTTCGCGGTCATCGTTCTCTCGCTCCCTACCTTGATCCTCATGGCCGTGTGGATCGACGTTCGAGTCGACAACCGGAAGCTCCGGCGCTACGAGGCGAGAGGTTGAGCAGTACCCGAGTCCATTGAGGGTGCCGCTCGTCTTCGGCGTGCTGCCGGTGACGATCGCGTTCGCGATCTTCCCGGGCATCCTCGTGCTGCAGCTCGGCTTCTGACCCCCGCGGATTCCAGGCTGTCCGCCATCGTCGAGTCCCACTTCGGATACGAGGAGCGGCAACTGCCGCCCGCCCTCTCCGTTCGAGTTCTCGCCGCCGACCCGCGAGATGTCTTCGGACCGCTGTGACGCACGAGAGCGGCCTCGGTGCCCGGGTGGGTAGCTCGCGTTCTGACCGCCGGGGCCGGTCAGGCCGTCAGCATCCACGGGTTGAGGCGCACGACGGTGGTGTGGACGTCCTGCATCGAGGCGCCGAGCGAGCCGAAGCCGCGGTCGTCGATCGCGATGAAGAACATGTCGGCCGTGTAGTGCATCTCGTCGCGCACGCCGGGGTGCGGGATGGCGGCGAAGTCGGGGTCGCCGCCTCCGAGCGAGAACAGGCTCACGCCGTGGGCGGCATACCAGGCGCGGATCTCGTGGATCGCCGTGGTGCCGATCCACGCGACGCTCACCGTGATCGACCGCTTGCCGAGAGCATCCGTCCAGGTGCAGTTGCGATGCGAACTGCCGTTGACGATCTCCGCGTGGCGCGCGATGCTCGCGCCTGTGCGGACGGTGTCCGACGTGAGCCGCATCCCCTCGGGGAAGAGGACGCGCCACGCGCTCTTCGGGAACATCTGCGCGCACGTCGGGATGACGATGGTCGGGAACGCCTGCGCCGGCGCGGGCGCGAGGGCGGCAGGCGCGACGAGGGCCGCCACGAGGGCGAGAGAGCCGGCGAGGATGCGGGAACGCGTCATGCCCTCTCGACGCGCGGCAGCCCGCCGCGGGTTGACGGAGGATGGGGGGATGAGCGGGCTGCGCGTCTCCGACGATCCGACCGAGCTCGACCGCGACAGCATCCACCGCTGGATCGCCGAGCAGTCGTACTGGGCGCAGGGTCGCACGCGGGAGACGCAGGATGCCGCCATCGCCGGGTCGTGGAGCTTCGGCGCTTACGACGAGGAGACCGGCGCGCAGGTCGGGTTCGCCCGCGTCGTCACCGACCGCGCGACCTTCGCCTGGCTGTGCGACGTGTTCGTCGACGATGCCGCGCGGGGGCGCGGGGTCGGCAAGAAGCTCGTCGAGCACATCACCGCAGAGCTCGACCGGATCGGGGTGCGCCGCACGATGCTGGCCACCTCCGACGCGCACGGACTGTACGCCCCGTACGGCTTCGAGCCGCTCGCCGAGCCCGAGAAGTGGATGGCGCGACAGGCGCCGACCGCCGACGCCCCCGGCGACGCCGCCGTCAGCGCTCTGGCGTGAGGGCGGCGCGCATCCCGAACCAGCCGATGCCGACGACGAGGGCGACCTGCACGAGGTCGCTCGCGATGACGGCTGCGCGCCCGAGCGCGTCGATCGGCACCGCCGCGAAGACGACGAGATAGGCGAGCCCGGCGATCGCGAACCAGCGCGGCACCGCCCGGGTGATCAGCGCGACGACGAGGAACACGAGCACGCCGACCGCGACGCCGAGCTGCCCGCCCAGGATCGCCGGCAGCAGCAGCGACTCGATGAGCGGGTTGAACGCGTCGAAGAGCTCGGGCGCCGACGAGGTCTCGAGGGCGAACACGAAGGGCAGCACCTCGGCGGTGATGACGAGGGAGAACAGGATGCCGGCGAGCCCGACGAGCACGCCGGCGGCGAGGGTGATCGGTGCGGTGCGACCGCGGGCGAGCAGCACGATGAAGATCGCGGTCGCGATCCACGAGACGGCGAAGGCCGGACCGCCGACGTAGAGGTTCATCGCCCAGTAGGCGTCGCCGAGCGGCGCGATCTGGTCGAGGTGCAGCGTGCCGTCGTATGGCGGCTCCCAGGCGAGGAAGATCGTGCGCGCGACGAGCGCCGCGACGAGCAGCACGAAGAGGGTGATCACCGCGGGGCGGCGGGCGGACGTGGGCATGGAGACCTCCGGGGTTCGGGACGCCGACGGCGTCGCTCCACGGTCGCTCCCGCCGCCCCCGAGGGCATCGGTGCTGAGGCCTATTCCGCCTGCGACATCCAGGTGCGGGCGGCCTGCACGCGACGGTTGGCCGTCGGATCGGGAGCGAGCCCGAGCTTCGTGAACACGGCTCGGAGGTGTGCATCCACCGTGCGCTCCGACACGACGAGCTGCGCCGCGATGCCCGCGTTGCTCGCCCCCTCGGCCAGGAGGCCGAGCACCTCGGTCTCGCGTTCCGTGAGCTCGCCGAAGGATGCCCGCTCGCGTCCGCCGGTCGGGGCGGCGGTCGACAGGGCGGCCGCCAAGCGCGCCCCTCCCCACCATGCGACCGCGGCGACGACGACGGCGAGAGCGGCGACGACGAATGCCGAGATCGTCGGCGACCCGCCGCCGGCGATGACGAGCGTCCCGATGGCGCCGACCGTGAGGACGCCCACCGCGAGAGCCGTACCGCGCACGGCGACGAGCATCGCGCGCGGCGCGACGGATGCCCGTGCGACGAGGAGCGCGCACAGGGCGCCCGTGCCCGCACCGCTCGCGACCGCCACGAGGAAGGCGACCGATCCCGCGGTCGGGTCGACGTTCCCGGGTTCGCGCGCGACCGCGAGCAGCAGGCAGAAGACGACGACGAGCGGGGCCGCGGCGGTGCCGACGGCGGCGAGGCCGAGCCGCGTGCGAGCCACCCCGCGCGAACCGAGGGCTGCGCGCGTGAGCGACGCGGGCAGCAAGAGCAGGGTGCCGATCGCAGCGAGCGTGATCGCATCCCCGACGGTCGCGAACATCGTCGGCCACGCCTCGGGGGCGATCTGGGCGACGCCGACGAACGGATCGCTCGGTCGCCACAGCACGACCCCGGCGAGCATCGCGAGCACTCCGGCGACTGCCACGACGACGTGGATCCAGGAGCGGTTGCCGTCGGCGCGCACGGCCGACGACGCCGTGAGCTGCGCGAGCACGAGCGGCGGGATCCACGCGACGCTCCATCCGGCGACGGCGGCCGACGCGAGCAGCCCGGAGCCCGTCGACGCGGTGATGGCGATGATCGCGGTCGCGAGGGAGAGCAGCAGGGATGCCGTCAGGCCCGCCGCGAACCATGCGGCCCGCGCGTTGCCGGCGGCGGCGAGTCGGCCGCGCGCGGCCTCGGCG
>JAEWKY010000182.1 GCA_023457615.1 Actinomycetes bacterium
AGGGTCACGTGCGCGGCGCCGCGCGACGCGGCCTCGCGGCCGAGCGCCCCGGAGCCCGCGTAGAGGTCGAGCACGCGCGCCCCCGGCAGCACCCCGCGGGCGTCGAGGGCCGAGAAGATCGCCTCGCGCACCCGATCGCTCGTCGGCCGCGTGCCGACGGGCGGCACCGCGAGCCGCAGCGACCCGGCGAACCCCGAGATGATGCGCGTCATGACCCCAGCTAACCAAGCCCGTGCCCGGGTCTACGCTGGCACCCGTGGCGACGCGCGAACCCGGGGTGGTCAACAACGCCGTCTACGTCGACGGCACGCGGATCGCCTCGCCCGCGACCCTCGCCGAGACGTTCGCGCTCCTCGCCGACAGGCCCGGCGCGCTCGCCTGGATCGGCCTCTACCGTCCGGAGAGCAGCCTGCTCGCCGAGCTCGCCGAGCAGTTCGGGCTGCACGAGCTCGCGGTCGAGGATGCCGTCGTCGCGCACCAGCGTCCGAAGCTCGAGCGCTACGGCGACACGCTCTTCCTGGTGCTGCGCGCGGCGCACTACGAGGACGACGCGGAGCGGGTGCTGTTCGGCGAGCTCCACGTGTTCGCCGGCGCCGACTTCGTGATCACGGTGCGGCACAGCGAGGGCCCCGACCTCTCAATCGTGCGCACGCACATGGAGTCGACGCCCGACGCGCTGCACGGCGGCCCCGAGGCCGTGCTCTACGCGATCATCGACGCGGTCGTCGACGGCTACAAGCCGGTCATCGAGGGACTCGCGAACGACATCGACGAGATCGAGACGCAGGTGTTCGACGGCGATCCGAAGGTCTCCCGGCGCATCTACCAGCTCAATCGCGAGGTGATCGAGTTCCAGCGCGCCGTGGTGCCGCTCGGCGACATCCTCGGGCAGTTCGCGGACGGCTTCGCCGACGGGCACGTCGACGACCACCTCGAGCCCGTGCTGCGCGACATCGCCGACCACGCCACCCAGGCGACGGAGAAGATCGAGGAGTTCCGCGTGCTGCTGCGCGACATCCTCGCGGTGAACACGTCGCTCGTCGGCCAGCGGCAGAACGACGAGGCGCGCCTGCTCTCCGAGGCGAGCAACGCGCAGGCCGACCAGACGCGGCGCATCTCGGGCTGGGCCGCCATCCTCTTCGCCCCGTCGCTCATCGGATCGATCTACGGGATGAACTTCGACTTCATGCCCGAGCTCCACCAGGCCTGGGGCTACCCCGCCGCGCTCGGCGCGATGCTCGCCTCGAGCGTCGTGCTCTACGTCGTGTTCAAGAAGCGCGGCTGGCTCTAGCCGCGCTCGCTACCCTCGAAGGGTGCCCGGCCCACTCGACACGCGACTGCTCACCGCGCTCGGCGCGCGCGTCGCGCCGCTGTTCGAGAAGGCGTTCGGGATGGAGACCGTCGGCGACCTCCTCGCGCACTATCCCCGCCGTTACGCCGTGCGCGGCGAGCTCACGCCGCTCGACGGGCTGCGCATCGGAGACACGGTCGTCGTCGTCGCCGAGGTGCGCAGCATCACGTCGCGCCCGATGCGTCAGCGCCACGGCGAGCTCATCGAGGTCGTCATCACCGACGGCACGGGCAACCTGCAGCTCACCTTCTTCAGCCGCAAGGCGACGTACGGGCTGAAGCCCGGCATGCGCGGCATCTTCGCGGGCAAGGTCGGGCTCTACCGCACCACCCGTCAGCTCGCGCATCCCGCGTACGAGGCCTTCCCCGACGACCTCGACGCGCAGTCCGAGGAGGCGCGGGCCTGGGCCGAGGCGCCCATGCCCATCTACCCCGCCACCTCGTCGCTCGACGGCACGAAGATCCGCGCGGTCATCCAGGCCCAGGTCGACGCCCTCCCTCCGCTCGACGATCCGGTTCCGGATGTCGTGCGCGCCGCGCGCGGGCTCCTGGACTTCCGCGACGCGCTGCGCGGCATCCACCACCCCCGCGTCGACGACGACTGGCGCGCGGCGCAGGAGACCCTCCGGTTCCACGAGGCGCTGGTGCTGCAGACGTCGCTCCTGCGGCAGCGCGCGCGGTACCGGTCCCGGCGCGCCGCGCCCCGCGCGCCGGGGAGGCTCTCCGCGGATTTCGCCGAGCGGATGCCGTTCACCCTCACCGACGACCAGGCGGCGGTGGGCGCGGCGATCGAGGCCGACCTGGCGTCGGGCATCCCGATGAACCGCCTCGTGCAGGGCGAGGTCGGCTCGGGCAAGACGCTCGTCGCGCTGCGGGCGATGCTCGCCGTCGCCGACTCGGGCGGGCAGTCGGCGTTCCTCGCGCCGACCGAGGTGCTCGCCGGGCAGCACCTGCGCTCGATCGTGCAGACCCTCGGCCCCGACCTCGCGGCCCGGCTGCGGCCGACGCTCATCACGGGGCAGCTGCCCGCGGCCGACCGGCGCCGGGCGCTGCTCGCGTCGGCGTCCGGAGGCGCCTCGATCGTCGTCGGCACGCACGCGCTCCTCGGCGACCAGGTGCAGTTCGCCGACCTCGGCCTCGTCGTCGTCGACGAGCAGCACAGGTTCGGCGTCGACCAGCGGGAGGCGCTGCGGCTGAAGGGCGACGCCGCGGGCACGGGCGGGCCGCACGTGCTCGTGCTCACCGCGACGCCGATCCCGCGCACCGTGGCCATGACGGTGTTCGGCGACCTCGACGTCTCGACGATCGCCCAGCTGCCCGCCGGCCGGTCGCCGATCGCGTCGCACGTCGTCGGCCTCGCCGAGCATCCGGGCTGGATCGCCCGGGTCTGGGAGCGTCTCGCGGAGGAGCTCGACCAGGGCCACCAGGGCTTCGTCGTCTGCCCGGCGATCGACGCGAAGACGCTCGAGGAGCGCGACCCCGACGCACCGGACGACGACGAGGGCGCCCCGCCTCCGGCCGCGGTGCTGTCGGTCGTCGAGGAGCTGCGCCGGCATCCGCGTCTGCGCGAGCGTCGTCTCGAGGTGCTGCACGGCCGCCTGAGCGCGGAGGAGAAGGATGCGACGATGCGCGCGTTCTCCGCGGGCGACATCGACGTCCTCGTCGCGACGACCGTCATCGAGGTGGGGGTCGACGTGCCCAACGCGTCGACGATGGTCGTGCTCGACGCCGACCGGTTCGGCATCGCGCAGCTGCATCAGCTGCGCGGTCGCGT
Organism: Actinomycetes bacterium; assembly: GCA_023457615.1. Classification (GTDB taxonomy): domain Bacteria; phylum Actinomycetota; class Actinomycetes; order Actinomycetales; family Microbacteriaceae; genus Pseudolysinimonas_A. The sequence continues at coordinate 3,125 of JAEWKY010000182.1, forward strand.
CGGGCGCGGGAGCGTGCCCGGGCTGTGCCTGTTCGTGACGCACGCCGACCCGGTGTCGCTCGCCCGCGACCGGGTGGATGCCGTCGCCGCGACGACGGACGGCTTCGAGCTCGCGCAGGCCGACCTCGAGCTGCGGCGCGAGGGCGACGTGCTCGGCGAGACGCAGTCGGGCGGGCGATCGTCGCTCAAGCTGCTGCGGGTCTCGCGCGACGGCGTGCTCATCGAGGAGGCCCGCGGGGTGGCCGAGGGCATCCTCGCCGACGATCCCGACCTCTCGGGGCACCCCGCGCTGCGCGACGCGATCGAGCGGCGCCTCGACGAGTCGGAGCGCGCGTTCCTGGGAAAGAGCTAGCGCCCGCGACACCACGCGCCGTCACATCACGAAACGGTCACATCGCTCGGCTAGGGTGGGCCACGTGAGCCGGATCGCTGTCGTCCCGGGGTCGTTCGATCCGGTGACCCTCGGACATCTCGACGTCATCGGACGCGCCGCGGGCATCTTCGACGAGCTGCACGTGCTCGTCGTGCACAACCCCGACAAGTCGGCGCTCATCCCGATCGCGCAGCGCGTGTCGCTCATCCAGAACGCGGTGCGGGATGCCGCCCTCCCGGGCAACATCCGCGTCACCTCGTGGAGCATGGGGCTGCTCGTCGACTACTGCACCGACGTCGGCGCGAGCGTGCTCGTGAAGGGCATCCGGTCCCAGGTCGACGTCGCCTACGAGACGCCGATGGCGATCGTGAACCGCAACCTCGCGGGCGTCGAGACGATCTTCCTGCTGCCCGATCCGGCGCATGCGCACGTGTCGAGCTCGCTCGTGCGGCAGGTCGCGGCACTCGGCGGCGACGTCGCCCCCTACGTGCCGACGGCCGTCGCGGACTTCCTGCAGTCCTCGCGGGGCTAGCCGCCGCCGACCCGGTGACTCCGCGTCGTCTCCGCCGTCCGCGCCTCCTCCCGCTCGACCGGGAGATCGGCCGACTCGCCGTCCCGGCACTCGGGGCGCTCGTCGCCGAGCCGCTCTTCCTCGCGACCGACACCGCGCTCGTCGGCCATCTCGGCGCGGAGCCGCTCGCCGGGCTCGGCATCGCGAGCACGGTGCTCGCGACGGCGATCGGGTTGCTCGTCTTCCTCGCCTACGCGACGACGCCGACGGTCGCGCGGCGGCTCGGCGCGGGCGATCTGCCGGGCGCCGTGCGGGCGGGCATCGACGGGCTGTGGCTCGCGGCGGGTCTCGGCGTCGTGCTCGCGCTCGTCGGGGTGCCCGCGGCGCCCGCCCTCGTCGCGGCGTTCGGTCCGACGCCGGCCGTGGCCGAGCAGGGCGCGACGTACCTCGCGATCTCGGCGGTCGGCATCCCGGCGATGCTCGTCGTGATCGCGGCGACCGGGCTGTTCCGCGGCCTGCAGGACACCCGCACGCCGCTCGTCGTCGCCGTCGTCGGGTTCGCCGCCAACCCCGCCCTCAACGCGGTGCTCATCTACGGGCTCGGCTGGGGGATCGCCGGATCGGCGCTCGGCACAGTGGTCGCGCAGATCGGGATGGCGGCGGCGAGCGTCGCGATCGCGGTGCGGCACGCCCGTCGGCTCGGGGTCCCCGTGCGTCCGGGACTCGCGGGCGTCGCGGGCACGGCCCTCGCGGGAGGCTGGCTGCTGCTGCGCACGGCGTCGCTGCGCGTCGCCCTCGTCGCGACGACCGTCGTGGCGACGTCGGCCGGCACCGTGCCGCTCGCGGCGACGCAGGTGCTGCTGACGCTCTACTTCACGGCGGCCCTCGTGCTCGACGCGTTCGCGATCGCGGGGCAGGCGCTCGTCGGCCACGGGCTCGGCGCGTCCGACGTCGACCGGGTGCGCGCGGTGCTGCGGAGGCTGCTGCTCTGGGGGCTCGTGACGTCGGTCGGGGTCGGGCTGCTGCTCGCCGGGGCGAGTCCCGTGCTGGGGAGCGTCTTCACCTCCGACGCCGCGATCGCGGGGGCGATCGGGGCCGGGGCGCTCGTGATCGCGGCGTCGCTGCCGATCGGCGCGGTGGTGTTCGTGCTCGACGGCATCCTGATCGGCGCGGGCGACGGGCGCTACCTGGCCGCGACGGGCGTGCTCAACCTCGCCGTGTACCTCCCGCTGCTCGGGCTCGCCGCGCAGCTCGCCGCCGACGAGCTCGGCGCGGTGGTCGGCATCCAGCTCGCCTTCTGCGTCGGCTACCTCGCGGCGCGCGCCGTCACGCTCTCGCTGCGGGCCCGCGGCACCCGATGGATGCGTGTCGGCGCGGATCGAGGCGACGCGAGCTAGGGTTCCGGCATGGGTGTCCGGGCGCAGTGGAACGACAAGGCGGTCTTCTCCGACTGCCCGACGTGTCAGCATCTCGGACCGCACCAGCCCGACGAGCTCGGGGTGCTCACGTGCGACGTGTGCGGCACCGCGTTCGCGGCGGCGGACGCGCAGGCGGCCGGCGAGGGGACCACCTACCTCGACGTGCGCCCCGACGAGGCGATCACCGCGTCGTGGGTGCCGCAGCTGCCCGACGGCGTGCGCGACGGCGGCTGAACGCACCCGGGCGGGACGGAGTCCTCCCGCGCCCCGGACGTCACCGCGTTCGCAGGCCCGCCGACGAGGTCGCCGATGCCGCGCCCGCGGGCACACCCGCGCGTCGTCGTCGCAGCCGTGCGCGGACCGGGTTCTTCGACACCAGTGGGATCCGGCGGACCCCGTCGGTCATCGTCCAGCGCTCCGGCCCGGACCCCGGTGGCCCCTCGATCGTCCATCCGCCGTTGTGCAGGAGCAGGTGGTGGTGCCGACACAGCAGCACCCCGTTGTCGGTGTCGGTCGCCCCTCCGTGCGACCAGTGTCGTCGGTGGTGGGCCTCGGTCATCGACGGGGGACGATCGCAGCCCTCGACCGCGCAGCCGCCCCAGATCGCGGCGAGCTCGATGCGCTGGCGGTCGCTGAACAGCCGCTGCGTACGCCCGAGGCGCGTGCTGCCGTCGGCCTCGAGCACGAGGGGCTGGTAGCCGTCGCTGCACGCGAGGCGTCGCGCCGTCGCGACGGACGCGGATGCCGACTGCCCCTCGATCCAGCCGGCACCGTCGCCCCCGGCGAGATCCCGGGCGTCGATGTGCACGACCACCGCCGGGCGTCGGCCGAGCACCCGCGACGGGTCGGCCGACGTCGCGACCCGCACGAGGTCGACGAGGGCGTCGACGGTGAGCTGCTCGTACGTGCGCGGATCGGTGGCGAGGGATTCCGCCCGTGCGGCCTCCGCCGCGTCGACGAACCGTGGCCCGCCGCGCCGCGGCGCGAGCAGCTGGCGGATCGGGTCGACGAGAAGAGCCGAGGTCTCGGGATCGAGCTCGCCCCGCACGCCGGTCATGCCGGTCGGGAGCGTCGTGAACCGCAGCCAACGCCTCTCGCGCAGCGCCTCCTCGCGTGAGGCGATGCCGATCGGGTCGAGTTCGTCGCGGAGCTCGCGCGCCCGACGGGCGACCTTCTCCGGCGGCAGGGTCGCGGCCACGGTGACGAGGGCGGCGGCCGCGTCCTGCAGCTCGTCGGCCGCGACGAGCGCGGTCGGCGTGCCGAGCCCCGTGCGGATCGCCGCCGCCGCTCCGACGGACACCTCCCCGGCCGCGACCGCCGCCGCGACGGGGGCCAGCCACGGCTCCTCGCCGTCGAGCAGGCCGCCGACGGACACGAGCTGACGCGCCTCGGATCCCGAGAGCCCCGTGAGCTGCGTGACGAAGACCTCGGACGTGCGGGCACCGCTCGACTGCGCGAGACCCGCCGCCCCGCGCTCGCGGGCCGACCGCCGCTCGACCTCGCCCGACAGCGCGGCGAGCACGGCATCCACTCTCTTGCGTGCGACGGCGCACTCTCTCAGCGCCTCGCGGAGCTCGAGGTCCGTGGCGCCCGCGAGCGACGAGAGGTCGGGGACCTCGATCGTCGTGTGCGTGCGCATGCCAGCTCCGGAGAGAACAAAGAAACGAACATCCGGCACGGACAAGACTCAGTATATCGAACCTCAGTTCCAACGGCCAGCGATATCCCCAGGGCAGAATGGGGGGATGAGCCTCACCCTCGGATACAAGGCGAGCGCCGAGCAGTTCGACCCGCGCGAGCTCGTCGAGATCGCGGTCGCGGCGGAGCAGCACGGCATGGAGAGCGTCGCCGTCAGCGACCACTTCCAGCCGTGGCGGCACGAGGGCGGCCACGCGCCGTTCTCGCTGACCTGGATGGCGGCCGTGGGGGAGCGCACGAGCAAGATCCGCATCGGCACGAGCGTGATGACGCCGACGTTCCGCTACAACCCGGCGGTGGGCGCGCAGGCGTTCGCGACGATGGGGGTGCTCTATCCCGACCGCATCTTCCTCGGCGTCGGAACCGGTGAGGCCCTCAACGAGGTCGCGACGGGGGCGCTCGGCGCCGACGAGGGCGCCTGGCCCGAGTTCAAGGAGCGCTTCGGCCGCCTTCGCGAAGCCGTCGACCTCATGCGCCAGCTCTGGACCGAGGAGCGCGTCAACTTCCGCGGCGAGTACTACGAGACGCACGACGCGAACATCTACGACCGGCCTGAGCTCCCGATCCCGGTCTACATCGCCGCGGGCGGCCCGATGGTCGCGCGCTACGCGGGCCGCGCGGGCGACGGCTTCATCTGCACCTCCGGCAAGGGCATGTCGCTCTACACCGACGAGCTCATCCCCGCCGTCAAGGAGGGCGCGGAGAAGGCCGGCAAGAGCTACGACGGCATCGACCGCATGATCGAGATCAAGATCTCCTACGACACGGATGCCGCCGCCGCCCTCGAGAACACGCGCTTCTGGGCGCCGCTCGCCCTGAGCAAGGAGCAGAAGCACGACATCACCGATCCGGTCGAGATGGAGAAGGCGGCGGATGCCCTCCCGATCGAGCAGATCGCCTCGCGCTGGATCGTCGGCAGCGATCCCGACGCGGTCGTCGCGGACGTGAAGGAGTACGTGGATGCGGGGTTCACCCACCTCGTCTTCCACGCCCCCGGGCACGACCAGCGGAGGTTCCTGCAGCTGTTCGAGAGCGATCTGGCCCCGCGCCTCCGCGCTCTGTAACGGCGACGGTCACCCGGGGCGGGTTTCGATACACCCGCTGCGCGGGCACTCAACCCGCGGAACCTCGCGGTTTCGATACACCCGCTGCGCGGGCACTCAACCCGCGGGGTGCGGGAGACTTGATCCATGACCCGGGCTGTCGTCGGCTATGCCGCGATGTTGGAGCAGTTCGCCCCGACCGAGGTGCTCGAGCTCGCGAGCACGGCCGAGACGCACGGCTTCGACGGGGTGATGGCGGCCGACCACTTCCAGCCGTGGACCCCGCAGCAGGGGCAGGCATCCTTCGTCTGGAACGTCCTGAGTGCCCTCGGCCAGACGACCCGGGGCCCCCTCGGCACCGTCAGCACCCCGACGTTCCGGTTCCACCCCGCCGTGGTCGCCCAGGCCTCCGCGACCCTCGAAGCGATGTACCCGGGTCGGCACTGGCTCGGACTCGGCAGCGGCGAGGCGCTCAACGAGCACGTCGTCGGGCAGTACTGGCCCGACGCCCCGGAGCGCATCGACAGGATGTTCGAGGCGCTCGACATCATCCGCAAGCTCTTCGTGTCCGGCGCCACCGGCAAGGACACGCGCCACGAGGGCCGCTACTACCGCCTCGAGTCCACGCGACTCTGGACGGCCCCGGCCACCCCGCCGCCGATCTACGTCGCGGCCTCCGGACCCGTCACGGCGAGGCGCGCCGGCCGCGTCGCCGACGGGATCATCACCGAGACGGCGCCGCACGACAAGCTCGCCGCGCTGTTCCAGCGGTTCGACGAGGGCGCGCGCGAAGCCGGGCGCACGACGGGGGAGCGCATCCTGCGCGTGCACGTGAGCTGGGCGCCGACGCACGAGGAGGCCGTGCAGGACGCCCTGACGAACTGGCCGACGCTCGGGCTCAAGTTCCCGAAGGCCGACATCCGCTCGCCGTTCGAGATCGAGCAGATGGCGCGGATGGTGCGTCCTGAGCACTTCGAGGGCCGACTGCACATCTCGGAGGATCCGGACGAGCACCGCCGGTACCTCCAGGGCTTCCTCGACCTCGGGGTCGACCGCATCCACCTGCACCACGTCGGGCGCGACCAGGCGAGGTTCCTCGAGGTGTTCGGCCGCGACGTGCTGCCGGGACTGACCCGATGAGCACCCGCGTCACGATCTGGGCCCTCGAGGGGCTGCCCGAGTTCCGCGCCGGCGACGACGTCGCGGCCGCGATCGGCGACGCGGCGGGCGACCTCGAGGACGGCGACATCCTGGCGATCACGTCGAAGATCCTCAGCAAGGCCGAGGGTCGCGTCGTCGTCGCCGACGACCCGGAGGCGGCGATCACCGCCGAGACCGTGCGGGTCGTCGCGACCCGGGGGATCACGCGCATCGTGCAGAACGCGTGGGGTCAGGTCATGGCCGCGGCGGGCGTCGACGCGAGCAACACCGACGACGGCACGGTGCTGCTGCTGCCGGCCGATCCCGACGCCTCGGCGCGCGCGATCTGCGCCGCCCTGCGGAGCCGCTTCGGCCTCCGGGTCGGGGTGATCGTGACCGACACCTTCGGACGCCCGTGGCGGGAGGGGCAGACCGACGTCGCGATCGGCGCCGCGGGCGTCGAGGTGCTCGACGACCTGCGCGGGTCGCGGGATGCCGGCGGGCGCGAGCTGCACGTCACCCGGCCCGCGATCGGCGACGAGCTCGCCGCGGCCGCCGACCTCGTGAAGGGCAAGGCGAACGGCACGCCGGTCGCCGTCATCCGGGGGCTCGGGCGCCACGTCACCGACGACGTCGACCCGCGCGGCGCGCAGCCGCTCATCCGGGACGCCGCGAGCGACATGTTCCGGGTCGGCTCGACCGAGGCGTGGGACGAGGGCTACCGGGCCGGACTCGAGGCCCGGGGCTAGCGCCCCCGACCGCTCCCCGACGCCCCGACGGCGGCGTCGATCTCGGCGACGCGGGCCGCGATCATCCGGTCGAAGACGTCGCGAGGCACCGGCCGGTCGGCGGTGAAGCGGATGCCGCCCTTCGTGGTCGAGAATCCCGCCAGCTGCGGGAGCACGCCGGCGACGACGTCGGCGCTGAAGGGGAACAGCGAGAATCCGGCCTTCGTCGCCATCACGGAGACGAGCGGTCGTCCGCGGTACCGCAGCGCCGGCATCCCGTATCCCAGGCCCTCCTCGGCGCCGGGGACGAGCTCGAGGGCTCGCGCCCGGAACTGCTCGACCACGACGGCCGCCTGGGGCGGCAGCTGTGCGACGTACTCCGTGAGCTCGGCCATGCAGGCAGATTCTCAGCAGACACATCGGCACCGCAATGGCAGACTCCTGGGATGAGCGACTACTCCGGATCAGGGACCGGAACGCACGCCAGCAGTGAGCCGACGCCGCAGGCGTCGATGTCACCGGCCGAGTTCCTCCTCGACGCCCGCGCGGTCATCGCCGCGATCGAGACCGTGATCGACGGCAAGCGCCCCGTCATCGAGACCGCCGTCACCGTGCTGCTCGCCGAGGGCCACCTGCTCATGGAGGACGTGCCGGGCGTCGGCAAGACGATGCTCGCCCGGGCCCTCGCCCGCAGCGTCGACTGCTCGGTGTCGCGCATCCAGTTCACCCCCGACCTGCTGCCGGCCGACATCACGGGCGTGAGCATCTACAACCAGGCCGAGCGCGAGTTCGAGTTCAAGCCCGGGCCGGTGTTCGCGAACATCGTCATCGGCGACGAGATCAACCGCGCGAGCCCGAAGACCCAGTCGGCGCTGCTGGAGAGCATGGAGGAGCAGCAGGTCACGGTGGATGGCGCCAGCTACGCGCTGCCCGACCCCTTCACCGTCATCGCGACCCAGAACCCGATCGAGATGGAGGGCACCTACGCCCTCCCCGAGGCGCAGCGCGACCGCTTCACCGCGCGCATCTCGATGGGATACCCCGACCTCGCCGCCGAGGCCGCGATGCTGCGCACGCGCGAGACGGAGAACCCGCTCGACGCGCTCGCACCCGTCGTGACGCTCGAGCGGCTGCGACGCATGATCGCGACCGTGCGCACCGTCTTCGTGAGCCCGGCGGTCGAGCAGTACGCCGTCGCGATCGCCGCCGCCACCCGCACCGACCGCCAGCTGCGGCTCGGGGCGAGCC
>JAEWKY010000183.1 GCA_023457615.1 Actinomycetes bacterium
GGGTGCCCGTGCCGCCGCTCGACGCGCTCCGGCTCGACGAGCTCGCGGTGACCTGGCCCGGCGCCCCGGCGCCCGCCGTCGCGGGTGCGAGCGGAACTGTGAGCCGCGGCGAGTGGCTCGCGATCACGGGGCCGTCCGGCGCGGGGAAGTCGACCATCCTGACGGCCCTCCTCGGCGGCGTCGCCCCCTCGGGCGGACGGGTGCTCGCGAACGGGCTCGATCTCGCCGAGCTCGACGTCGTCGGGTGGAGGCGCCGCGTCGCGTGGTGCCCGCAGGAGGCTCACGTCTTCGACTCGACCCTGCGCGGCAACCTCGCCCTCGCCCGCCGCGACGGCGACGAGGGCCGGATGCGCGACGCCCTGCACCGCGTCGGACTCGACCCGCTCGTGCGGGAGCTCGCGGCGGGCCTCGACGGACGGGTCGGTCCCGGGGGCCGCGCGCTGTCGGGCGGGGAGAGGCAGCGACTCGCGGTCGCGCGGGCGCTGCTCGCGGACGCCGACGTCGTCCTGCTCGACGAGCCGACGGCGCACCTCGACGCCCCGACCGCCGACGCCCTGCTCGCCGATCTCCGGGTGGCGCTCGCCGACCGCATCGTCGTGATGGTCACGCACCGCCCCGACGACCTCCCGAACGTCGACCGAGTGCTCGCCCTCGCGGGTTGAGCGCCGGCGCAGCCGGTGCATCGAAACCGGGTCCGGCGAACGCGAGGTCTCGAAACGCCGCGCTCCGCGCGGCACTCACCCCGCGGCGGCGATCAGGTCGTCGAGCATCGGGACCTGACCCGCGACGAGCAGCTCGCGCGCGCGCGCCACCGGCACCCACTCGGCGCGGTCGATCTCGGGGAACGCCTGCCTCCGCCCCGACCGCGGCGGCCACTCGAGCTCGAAGGTGTTGCTGCGCACCTCGGCGGGGTCGAACCCCGTCCCGTCGCCGTGGAACACCGTGAGGAGCTTGCCCGACGTGTAGCGGTACTCGCCGAGCAGGCCGTACGCCGTCGTCGGCGCGGGTACCCCGATCTCCTCGGCGAACTCGCGCAACGCGGTGTCGAGCAGCGACGCCCCGGCGTCGACGAGCCCCTTCGGGATCGACCACGCGCGCTCGTCTTTGCGCGCCCAGTAAGGCCCGCCCAGGTGCGCGATCCAGACCTCGGCCCCGCCCGCGCGGGACAGCAGGATGCCCGCCGAGTGCTCCGCCACGGCGCTCAGGCGTCGAGCACGGGCGTCGCCGACGTCGTCACGTGCAGGCCGCCGCGATCCCGCCGCCTCCCGACGAAGACGGCCGTCGCCGACTCCTGCACGGCGACGACGTTCGTGACCGTCGCGAACCCCGCCGCGAGGAGGGCGGCATCCGACCCCTCGATCGGCTCCTCGGGCAGCTCGCGCACGGTGAGGCGCACGTCGCCCTCGACCGGCTCGGTCATCGTCGTCTGCACGATGCCGAACGGGGCGAGGGTCGCCTCGCGCAGCTCGATCGGGCTGCCCGGCGGCAGGTTGGGGACGTTGAGGTTGAACACCGTGCCGTGCTGGTGCTCGAGCAGCACGGGGATGAGGTCGCGCACGATCGCGGCGGCGGTCTCCCAGTGGTGCGCCTCGGGGTCGAGCCCGACATCGAGCGACACGGCGAGCCCGCACGCGTCGTTGACGCCGCCCGTGAGCGCCGCGCCCACGGTGCCGGAGTGCAGGATCACCCGCCCGAGGTTCGCGCCGCGGTTGATGCCCGAGAGCACGAGGTCCGGTGGCGCGCCGAAGGCGCCGTGGGCCGCGAGCAGCGCGATGAGGCCGGGCGCGGCACGCACGCTGAAGGCGGGGACCCCGGGCACGTCGTCGAGCTCGCGCTTCTCGACCTTGATCGTCGAGGCGTCGGTGTGGCCGGTGACCGCGATCGTGTTCGTGCCGGTGATGGCCGCGCTCGAGCCGCTCGCCTCCTCCGCCGGCGCGGCGATGACGACGTCGAGCCCCGCGTCGATCGCCGCGTGCGCGAGGGCGTAGAGCCCGGGCGACCCGATCCCGTCGTCGTTGGTGATGAGTGCGCGGGTCATGTCGGTACCTCCTCGGCTGCGGTCTCGTCGACGACGGCGGCGGCGAGCTGGTCGGGCGTCACCTCGCGCACCGACGCGAGCCCGGGGTCGCCGGGCGCGCCGCCGCCGGGCAGCGGGCGGATGACGACGAGCTCGCGCAGTCGCTCGATCGTCGCGGCCTCGCCCGTGCCGAGACCGTGCCGGGTGACGTTCTGCGCGCCGGCCGCCGCACCGAGCAGCGCCGCGTCGGCGACCGAGCCGCCGCGCGCGAGCACCGAGCAGAACGCCCCGACGAACGAGTCGCCCGCCCCCGCGGAGTCGACCACCTCCATGCGCGGGGCGACGACCTCGTGCACGACGCCGTCCTGCAGCAGCAGCGCCGACTCCTCGGCGCGCGTCACGACCACGACCTCCGCGCCGGCGTCGTGCAGGGCGCGCATCGCCGCGACGATCTGCTCGACGTCGCTGCGCTTCGCGATGCGGCCGTCGTCGAGCAGCTCCTGGTCGCTCACCTTCGCGACGGTCACGCCTCCCGCGAGCGCGGCATCCAGTCGCTCCCCGGCGAGATCGACGACGACGCGCACGCCGCCCGTGCGGAGGTCGGCGGCGAGCCGGCGGTAGAAGTCGGCGGGCAGGATGCCGGCGCCGTGCGGCCCGGAGAGGATCACGAGCGAGGCGTCGAGGCCCGTGCGGAGGGTCAGGCCGTAGAGCTCGTCCTGCTCGTGGCGCGACAGGGCGTCGCCGCCGGACTCGATGATCGGCACCTTCTCGCCCGCGGTGCGGCGATCGTGCACGAAGACGCCCCCGCGCGCCTGGCGCGGGAAGCCGACGACCGGGATGCCCTCCTCGTGCAGGAGGAAGCCGAGCACGCGACCCGTCTCCCCCGAGAGGGCCGAGCAGAGCTGCACCTCGCAGCCGAGCGACTGCAGCATGCGGGCCTGCCACACGCCCTGGCCTCCCGCGTGGACGTGCACGTCCCCCTCGTCCTCGTGCTCCTCGACCGTGATCTCGAGCACGGGCGACGGGGCGAAGATGACGACGTCGCTCATCGCCCCAGGCTAGAGAGAACCCCCTGACGGATCAGGGGGTTCTCAGCACGCGTTCAGGGTGCTAGGCGCGGCCTCGGTCGCGGATCAGAGCCAGGTCCAGCTCGCGAGCACCGACTCGGCGAGCGCGACGCGGTCGCCCTCCGCCACCGACTCGCTGAACGAGAACGTCACGATGTAGGTCTGTCCGGCGTTCGTCGGGTAGTACTGCTCGACCCAGTACGGCACGCCGTTGGCGCTGAACTTCGCCGTGATGTGCGCCGACTCGGCACCGGCCACGTTCAGGCGCGGCTGCACGGCCACGTCGGTCGCGCCGGCGTTCTCAAGCTCCGGGGCGCCGAGCTCCTCCACCTGGTCGGCCGTGATCTCGCCGGCGGGCGAGAGGAGCACGTTGACGTTGTCGGAGAAGCCGTCGGCGTCGCCGAGGTCGGCGGCGAACGCGTCGGGGTCGAAGCCGGGCGTGGGCTGGTCGGGCGTGCCCCAGCCGTCCGGCACCTGGAAGCTGTAGCCGTCGCCCGTGATGAGCTCGCCCGTCGCGGGCGCGGTGGAGGTGTCCGGCGCCTCGGTGCCGGTGCCGGTCCCCGTGTCGGTGTCGACGTCGACCGGGGGCGCGGTGACGCCGCAGCCGGCGAGGGCGAGGGCGAGCGCGGCGGCGCCGACGAGAGCGGGCAGGGTTGCAGGACGTCGAGTCATGGACTCGAACGTAGAGATAAACTCAACGACGCCGCGGGGCTTGACAGCCGCGCCGAGACGGCAGACTGGGAATGGCCACGGCCCCCGACCGGTTGGAAGTTGACATGACAACCTCTGAAGAGCCCGCTCCCGTCGAGCTCGGCCTCGACACCTTCGGCGATGTCACCGTCGACCTCGCGGGCGACCCCGTCCCGTACGGCCAGGTGATCCGCGACGTCGTCGAGCAGGGGGTGCGGGCCGACGAGCTCGGCGTCGACTTCTTCGGCGTCGGCGAGCACCACCGCGACGACTTCGCGATCTCGAGCCCCGAGCTCGTGCTCGCCGCCATCGCCGCGCGCACGGAGAGAATCCACCTCGGCACCGCCGTCACCGTGCTCTCCTCCGACGACCCGGTGCGCGTGTTCGAGCGCTTCGCGACGCTCGACGGCATCTCGAGGGGTCGCGGCGAGATCATCCTCGGCCGCGGCTCGTTCACCGAGTCGTTCCCGCTGTTCGGCTACCCGCTCACCGACTACGAGAAGCTGTTCGAAGAGAAGCTCGAACTGCTCCACGCGCTGCTCGACGAGGGGCCGGTGACCTGGCAGGGCGAGACCCGCGCCGCGCTGACGAACCAGCAGGTCTACCCGAAGACCGAGAAGGGCCGCATCAAGGCCTGGGTCGGGGTCGGCGGCTCCCCGGAGTCGGTCGTGCGCGCCGCGCGCTACGGCTTCCCGCTCACGCTCGCGATCATCGGCGGCGCCCCCGCGCGCTTCGCCCCCTACGTCGACCTCTACCATCGCGCGCTCGCGCAGCTCGGCACCCCCGACCTGCCGGTCGCCGTGCACTCGCCCGGCTTCATCGCCGACACCGACGAGGAGGCGGCCGACCTGCTCTGGCCGCACCAGAAGGAGATGTTCGACCGCATCGGCAAGGAGCGCGGCTGGGGTCCGATGACGCGCGACCACTTCGAGGAGGAGATCGCGCACGGCGCCCAGCACACCGGCTCGCCCGAGACGGTCGCCCGCAAGATCGCCGACACGGTGCGCACGCTCGGCGTGCAGCGCTTCGACCTCAAGTACACGGCCGGCACCGTGCCGCACGAGCACGCGATGCACGCGATCGAGCTCTACGGTCAGGTGGTCATCCCGCGCGTGCGCGAGCTGCTCGCGCAGGACCCGATCGAGGCGCTCACCGGCGAGGCGCGGGCGTAGGTCGCGCCCTAGGCTCGGAGGATGCCCGCTCGCGCCTCCGAGACGTCGAGCCGCTTCGCCGGTCTCCGCATGCGGCTCGGCATCGGGATGCGCGGCGCCGCGGGGGAGGACGCCTACCGCGTGCGACGGGTGCGCGGCGCGGTCTTCTACACGAGCCGGCAGGAGCACGAGCGGCTCACGATCTTCGTCGAGCGCTTCCCCGGATCGGGCGGCGACGATGCCCGCACCTACGTGCTCGTGCACGGCATCGGCGTCTCGTCGCGGTACTTCCATCCGCTCGCCGCCGAGCTCGCCGCGACTGGACGGGTCTTCCTCATCGACCTCCCCGGTTACGGCACGGCGCCCGACCCGCGGCGCGACGTCTCGATCGCCGACCACGCCGAGGTGCTCGCCGGATTCCTGCGCCGGCTCGAGGTGCCCGACCCCGTTCTCGTCGGTCATTCCTGGGGGGCCCAGGTCGTCTCGATGCTCGCCCAGCGGCATCCCGAGGTGCCGCGCACGGTCGTGCTGCTGTCGCCGACGCTCGAGCCCTCGGCGCGCACCGCGTGGCGGGCGATCGGCCACCTCCTGCGCGACGCGACGCGCGAGCCGCCCGCGGTGTTCTGGATCGCCGTCACCGACTACCTCGTGCGCTGCGGTCTGCGCTACCTCCTGCGCCAGATGCGCCACATGCTCGCCGATCGGCCCGAGGACCGCGTCGGCGAGCACCGGGCGCACACCCTGGTCGTGAACGGCGACCGCGACCCGATCGTGTCGACGACGTGGGCCCGCCGCCTCGCCGACGCGCACCCCGACGGCGAGTTCCACGAGGTGCGCGGACCGCACGTCATCATGCACACCGAACCCGCGACGATCGCCCAGCACATCACGCGCTTCGTGGCGCAGAGTGGATGACGTGGACCTCCGTCGGCACGCGCGCCACCTGCTCGCCGACTACCCGAACGCGCTGAGGATCCGCGGGCTCGGGCTCCGCCGCCCGGTCCCCGTGCGCTACGCGGAGGGCACCGGGCGTCCCGTCGTCATCCTGCCGGGCGTCTACGAGCGGTGGCACTTCCTGCGGCCCATCGCCGACCGCCTCGCCGACGCCGGGCATCCCGTGCACGTGCTGCCCGAGCTCGGGGTCAACGCGCGCCCCATCCCGCGCACCGCCGAGCGCGTGCTCGAGGCGCTCGCCCGGCTCGACCTGCACGGCGTCGCGCTCGTCGCGCACAGCAAGGGCGGGCTCGTCGGCAAGTCGGCGATGCTCGACGACGCCGACGGCCGCATCGACAGGCTCGTCGCCCTCGCGACGCCGTTCTCGGGCACGCGCATGGCCGACCTCACGCTCCTGCCGTCGCTGCGCACCTTCTCGCCCCGGCATCCGGTCATCCGCCGCCTCGTCGAGGAGCGCGACGTGGATGCCCGCATCACCTCGATCTTCCCGTCGTTCGACCCGCACATCCCGGGCGGGAGCGCGCTCGACGGCGGCACGAACGTGCGGCTCGACGTCGTCGGTCACTTCCGGGTGCTCGAGGATCCGGCGGCGATCGAGGCCGTGCTCGCGGCGGTGGAGCGCGAGTAGCCGGGCCTCACCCTGCGAGCGACGGCCCGGCGAGCGACGGCCCGGCGAGCGACGGGCCGGCGATCACGAGCAGGACGACGTCGACGAGGGCGGCGACGATCACGAGGCGGAAGGCCCAGCGGCTGCCGCGGAGCCCGAGCACGACCGCCGCGAGGGACGCGCCGAGCGACAGGGCGAGACCGACGACGGTCGGGACGCCCGGTCCGAGCCCGACCCCGAGGACGACCGCGGCACCCGCGAGAGC
>JAEWKY010000184.1 GCA_023457615.1 Actinomycetes bacterium
GCGCAACGCCGCGCTGCTGCGGACCGCGGTCGCCGAGCGCACCGCACCCGGCCGCATGCCCCGGTTCGTCGACGACCCGCTCGTCGACGGCGAGGCCGAGGCTCCGATCGACCACCGCACCCGCGAGCAGCGCTCGTTCGATGCGCTCTTCGGGCTGCTCGAAGCCGGAGTGCGGGCCGATTCCGTGACCGCGGGCCCGCTGCACAGCACCGCCACGGTCAACGTCGTCGTGTCGCTCGCCGACCTGCGCGCCGGCGTCGGGGTCGGCTACCTCGACGACATCGCCGAACCCGTCTCGGCCGCGACCGCCAACGAGATCGCGTGCGACGCCGGCATCCGCCTCCACGTCGTCGGCGAGGGTGGCGAGCCGCTCTGGCTCGGCGTGCGCGAGCGCTACTTCACCGCCGCCCAGCGCCGTGCGCTCGGGGTGCGCGACGGAGGCTGCGTCTGGCCGCAGTGCGGCGCCCCGCCGTCGTGGTGCCACGCACATCACGTGACGCCCTACTCCGAGGGCGGCGCGACGGATGTCGACAACGGCGTGCTGCTGTGCGCGTACCACCACCATCTGCTGCACCGCGGCGAGTACCGGCTGCGCATGATCCGGGGCCGACCCGAGCTGCAGGCGCCGCGGTGGATCGACGGTGCGCAGCGGTGGCGGCCGGTGTCGCGGGCGCGGGTGCGGGAGCTGGTGGTGCCGCTGCGGCGGTGAGACCGCAGAGTTCCGGGCTGCCGAGCCGGCTACCGAACCATTACGCGGTCGCGGGCGGTGTGGCGGGAGCGCCGCCGCCGGAGCCGCCGCGACGACGACGGGTGCGCTTGCGCCGTGCGGGGGTCGAGCCGTCGTGCGTGCCGCCGCCCTCCTGACGGGGAGCGCCGTCGGCCGTCGTGGCACCGGCGGAGGCCGCCTGCTGACCACGGCCCGAGCCGCCGCGGGAGCGGGTGCGCGTGCGCGGAGGACGGTCGCCGCCCTCGCCCGATCCGGAACCCGACCGCGGCTCGCGCTCGACGTGCGGAGCAGCCGGGGTCGACTTCAGCCGGCCCTTCGCGCCCGCGGGGATGTCGAGATCGGTGTAGAGATGAGGCGACGACGAGTAGGTCTCGACCGGCTCCGGGATGCCCATCTCGAGCGCGCGGTTGATGAGCGCCCACTTGTGCATGTCGGCCCAGTCGACGAACGTCACCGCGATGCCGGTCTTGCCGGCGCGGCCCGTGCGGCCCGCGCGGTGCAGGTAGGTCTTCTCGTCCTCGGGGATCGTGTGGTTGATCACGTGCGTCACGTCGTTCACGTCGATGCCGCGCGCCGCGACATCCGTGGCGATCAGCACCTCCTTCTTGCCCGCCTTGAACGCGGCCATCGAGCGCTCGCGCGCCTCCTGGCTCATGTCGCCGTGCACGGCGGCGGTGCTGAAGCCGCGGTCGCTCAGCTCCTCGACGAGCTTCTGGGCGGCGCGCTTCGTGCGGGTGAAGATCACCGTCTTGCCGCGGCCCTCGGCCTGCAGGATGCGCGAGACGACCTCGTCCTTGTCGAGCGAGTGCGCGCGGTAGACGACGTGCTTGATGTTCGCCTGCGTGAGTCCCTCGTCGGGATCGGTCGCGCGGATGTGGATCGGGCGGTTCATGAACCGTCGCGCGAGCGCCACCACGGGGCCGGGCATCGTCGCCGAGAAGAGCATCGTGTGACGCGTCGGCGGAGTCTGCGCGAAGAGCTTCTCGACGTCGGGCAGGAAGCCGAGGTCGAGCATCTTGTCGGCCTCGTCGAGCACCATCTCGGTGACGTTCGCGAACGACAGCAGGCGCTGTCCGGCGAGGTCGAGGAGGCGGCCCGGCGTGCCGACGACGATCTGGGCGCCGGCCTTGAGCTGCTCGACCTGACCCTCGTACGCCTTGCCGCCGTAGATCGCGACGACCTTCGTGCTGCGCTTGCTCGTGGCGAGCTCGAGGTCCTCGGCCACCTGCACGCACAGCTCGCGCGTCGGCACGACGACGAGCACCTTCACGCCGGGCTCGGGGTCGAGGCCGATGCGCTGGATGATCGGCAGGCCGAATCCGAAGGTCTTGCCCGTGCCGGTCTTGGCCTGGCCGATGATGTCCTGGCCGGAGAGGCCGAGCGGGATGGTCTGCGCCTGGATCGGGAAGGGCTCGATGATGCCCTTCTCGGCGAGGGCGTCGACCATGTCCTGATCGATGTTGAGATCGCTGAAAGTCAAGGAGATACCTGTCTATGGCTTCGGTGCCCACCGCACCGGAGACCGGACAGTAGGCTGGTTGCGTGTTGGGCTGGCTGCGTCGTCGACGGATCCGCGCCCGGGGAGTGACTCGGCCGGTCCGATCGGAGGCCGTGGAGGCCACCCGCGTCGAACTCGCCGAACTCGCCCCCGACGCCCCAGCCTACCTGGGTCAGCTCGCGTATCTGACTCTCGTGCTGTTCGAGAACCTCGGTCGCGGCGCCGCGGTGGCCCCGACCGTGTCGGGGAAGAGCCGCATGGGACGCGTCGCGGCGGAGGTGCTCGAGATCCACGAGGCCGTGCTGGCGGAGTTCGAGGCGCGCCGCATCGACCCGGCCGAGGCGATGGAGCCGTACCGCGCGGGACTCGACGACTTCCAGCGCCGCACCTCGGGCGACGACTGGCACGAGGTGCTCATCACGTGCTACCTCACGTCGGGCTTCCTGCTCGACTTCTACGCGGGACTCGCGGCCGGGCTGCCGGGCGGTCTCGCCGACCGCATCTCCGCGCTGCTCTCCGACGACGACGCGGAGGACCTGCTCGTCGAGGAGCTGCGCGAGTCGATCGACGGCAACCCGCGTCTCGCCTCGCGCCTCGCGATGTGGGGCCGCCGCCTCGTCGGCGACACGATGCTCGTCGCGCGCGCCGCCCTCGACATCGACCAGCGCGCGGACGGCGAGGAACGCATCGAGCCGATCTTCACCGAGCTCATCGCGGCGCACACCCGCCGCATGGATGCCCTGGGCCTGACCGCCTGAGAGTCCGGGGCCGTGGCGTCGCCGCGCGCGCATCCGCTCACGCCTCCGTTGCAGACTGCACCCGGAGGACGCAGCGATGTGCCACTCAGGCGACGCGACTCTCGCCCCGACCTCAGCCGGGGCGACGGAGTTCAGGCCCGGCCGCCCGAGAGCACGTGCAGGGCGCGCGCGTCCGACGAGATGCGGCGGCGGGAGACGAGGGTCGCGACGAGCGCGGAGGCGAGCACGGCGGCACTGAGCGAGGCCACCCACAGCCACGGGTCGTCGAAGCCGAGGCCGAGCCAGACGAGGCCGACCCAGACGACGGCGGTCGCGGCGGCGCCCACGGCGGGGAGCAGCATCACGCCGTACACCTTGCGGCCCGGCAGGACGTAACGCAGGAGCAGCCCGAGACCGGCGCCGATGACGGTGACGTAGACGAGTTCCATGCGGAGAGGCTAGCGGCTACGCGACGAAGCCGACCCGGCGCGCCGACTCGCTGCCGACCTCGAGGTACGAGAACGACGCGGTCGGCACGATGTAGAGCTTGCCCTTGTCGTCGGTGAGGCGGATGAACTTCGCGTCGGAGTCGAGCGCGGCCGCGACGACCTTCTCGACCTCCGCCGGCGTCTGCGACGACTCGAAGCTCAGTTCACGCGGGGAGTTGGCGATGCCGATGCGAATGTCCACGTGTTCAGGATAGAGGCGGTGGTTTGCGGGGGGTGGCGCGTTTCGCCGGGGGCGGAAAAACGAAGAACGGATGCCAGGTCGGCGGTCGCAGGTACGTTCGGCGGAGTGAGTGGGTCGGGTGCTGGTCTCGGAGGCTCGGGCCACGGTCCCGAGGCGCCGTCTCTCGTCCTCGACGCCTCGCAGGCGGCGGTGGTCGCTCTCGCCGATGGCGCGTCCGCGGCCGTGCTCGGGGCGGCCGGGTCGGGGAAGACGACGACGATCGTCGAGCTCGTCGCGGAGCGCATCCTGGATCGCGGCTGGGAACCGCGGTCGGTGCTCGTCCTCACGTCGGCACGCGGGGCGGCGACGCGGCTGCGCGACCGCCTCGCGGTGCGACTCGGGGTGCCGACCGACGGTCCGCTCGCCCGCACGGCGCCCTCGCTCGCCTACGAGA
>JAEWKY010000185.1 GCA_023457615.1 Actinomycetes bacterium
CCCGCGACCGCTTAGGGTCGACGGGTGCCCCCCGCGTTCCCCGGCTCCGCCTCGGCCGAGCCGGTCTACGACGAACCCCGGATGAGGTCGCGGCTCTCGCGACGACAGGTGTACCGCCGTCGGCGGATCGTCGTCTTCGGCGGGGTCGCGCTCGCGCTCGCGACGCTCGTCTACCTGCCGCTGACGCTGCTCGCGCCGCTGCCCGCGGCGGCGGTCACCGTCACCGCGCCGCAGGAGGCCGTGCCGCCCACGGTACCTCTCGTCTTCCCCGAGTACGGGGCCAGCGGGATCGCCGCGGTCGGCGTCGACGGTGTTCTCGGTCCGAGCGACCTGCTCGGCCAGAGCGGTTCGACCGACCCCCGGCCGATGGCGAGTATCACGAAGGTGATCACCGCACTCGTCGTGCTCGAGTCGTTCCCGCTCGCGCTCGGGGAGGCGGGTCCGACCGTCACGATGTCGGGCGTCGACGTCGGCTACTACGGCGAGTACCTCGCGCAGAACGGCACCGTGTCGACGGTGCAGGCCGGGATGACGTTCACCGAGCGCGAGCTGCTCGAGCTGACGCTCGTGAAGTCGGCGAACAACTACACGAAGAGCCTCATGATGTGGGCCTTCGGCTCGCAGGACGCCTACCTCGCCGCCGCACGGGCGTGGCTCGCCGACCACGGACTCGACCGCATCGTCGTGAACGAGCCGACCGGCATCGACCCGTCGAACGTCGGGCCGGTCGACCAGGTCGTCGAGGTCGGCCGGATCGCCCTCGGGCATCCCGTCGTCGCCGAGATCGTCGCGACGCCCGAGGTCGGCGTGGCGAATCTCGGCGCCCTGCCCAACACGAACGCGCTCCTCGGCGTCGACGGCGTCGACGGGATCAAGACCGGCACGCTCGACGACTTCGGGGCGAACCTGCTGTTCTCCGCCGACTACGCCGTCGGCTCCTCGACGGTGACGCTCGTCGGGGTCGTGCTCGGCGGCCCGAGTCACGACCGCATCGACTCCGACATCCTCGCGCTGCTCGCCTCGACGATCGCGAACTTCAGCGAGGTCGAGGTGGCGGCCGACGCGGAGGTCTTCGCGGCCTACGCGACGGTCTGGGGCGTCGAGGCGTCGGCGATCGCGAGCGAGCGGGCGTCCCTCCTCGTGTGGAGCGCCGACCCGCTCGAGAGCGAGGTCGTCACCGAGGACGTCACGACGGGCCTCGCGGGCGACGACGTCGGCGACCTCGTGTTCCGCGCCGGCTCGCGGAGCGTCACGATCGACCTGGAGCTCGCGCTCGACGTGCCCGACCCGGGTCCCTGGTGGCGGCTCACCCACCCGGGCGCGCTGTTCTGAGGGCGGCGGTCCTCCCGCACCGCCGCCGCTAGAAGCCGGGGCGCTTCGGGGCGACGCCGTCGCCGGAGGACTGGTGACGCACCCGCCGCAGGATCCACGGCGCCAGGTACTCGCGCGCCCAGCCGAGGTCCTCGATGCGGGCCTCGCGCCACGCCTTCCGCGGCAGCGGCTCGGCCTCGAACGGCTCGAGATCGTGCTCGACGTTGAGCGCGTCGAGCACCATGCGGGCGATCGTCTGATGGCCGACCGGCGAGAAGTGCAGGCGGTCGGGCGCCCACATCCGGGGGTCGGCGAGCTCGCGCAGCGCCCACATGTCCGCGACGACCGCGTCGTGGCGCTTCGCGATGGTGTGCAGGTTCTCGTTGTAGATCGCGACCTTGCCGCGGAGGCGCCCGAGCACCGGCGTGCCGCCGATGTCCGGGCCGTTGAACATCACGACGGTCGCGCCGTCGCGGGACAGTCGCTCGATGCCGCCGTCGAGCCGCGCGGCGACCTCGTCGGGGTCGGTGCCGGGGCGGATGATGTCGTTCCCACCGGCCGAGACGGAGATGAGGTCCGGGCGCAGGGCGAGCGCGGCATCCACCTGCTCGTCGAGGATCTGCTGCAGGAGCCGTCCCCGGATGGCGAGGTTGGCGTAGGCGAAGTCGTCGGTCTGCCCCGCGAGCGTCTCGGCGACCCGGTCCGCCCAGCCGCGGTGGCCGCCGGGGGAGTCGGGCTCCGGATCGCCGATGCCCTCGGTGAAGGAGTCGCCGATCGCGACGTAGCGCGACCACGGGTGGCGGGCGGTCATGCCACCAGATTGCCACGACGCGGCGTCATCCCGAGCCCGTTAGCGACTTCGAGGCGGTCGCGTCAAGACCCCGTCTCGTCCGACGGATCTCCGCTGGGATGGACTCAGACGCGAGATCCGCGTCGAACGAAAGAAGGTTCACCGTGGGAATTCTGGGATGGATCGTCCTCGGCCTCGTCGCCGGAGCGATCGCGAAGCTCATCCTGCCGGGCCGCCAGGGCGGCGGCTGGATCGTGACCCTGCTGCTGGGTATCGTCGGCGCCCTCCTCGGAGGCTTCATCGGCAGCGCGATCTTCGGGGTCGGCATCGAGGGGTTCTTCGACCTCTCGACGTGGCTCCTCGCGATCGGCGGCGCGGTGCTCGTGCTCCTGATCTACGGCCTGATCACGCGCGGCAGCCGCTCGCGCGCCTGACCGGCTCGAACGCGGTTCCGATGGCCCAGGGCTCCGGCTCTGGGCCATCGGCCTGTCGGGGCGCCGGTCGTGCTCGCGTCGGGCTCGCGTCCGGCTCGCGTCATCGGCCCCCGCCCTCGCCGACCGGCAGCGTCGCCGGCCCCCGCTCTCGCCGACCGGCAGCGTCGCCGGCCGGTGACAGGATGGCGACGTGAGCAAGCAGGACGGCAGCGGGCGGCAGGTCTCCGCCGAGCCCGTCGACGCTCTCGACCCGCACATCCTGCACGTCGACATGGACGCGTTCTTCGCGTCGGTCGAGCTGCTCGAGCATCCCGAGCTCGTCGGCAAGCCCGTCATCGTCGGACATCCGTCGGCCCGCTCAGTCGTCACCGCGGCGACCTACGAGGCCCGCAAGTTCGGCGTGAACTCGGCGATGCCGATGGCCCTCGCCCTCCGGCGCTGCCCGCAGGCGGTCGTGCTCGAGCCGCACTACGACCGCTACCAGAAGTACTCGCGGCAGGTGATGGACCTGTTCCGCGACATCACGCCGCAGGTCGAGGTGCTCGGCATCGACGAGGCGTTCCTCGACGTCGCGGGCGCTCGCAGGCTGCTCGGCACGCCGTGGCAGATCGGCGGGCGCATCCGCGAGCTCGTCTTCCGTGAGACCGGGCTGCGCTGCTCGGTCGGCGCCGCGGCGACGAAGTACGTCGCGAAGCTCGCGTCGAGCCGCTCCAAGCCCGACGGGCTCCTCGTCGTCCCGAAGGCCGACACCCTCGCCTTCCTGCGCCCGCAGCCGATCTCGGCGCTGTGGGGCGTCGCCGCGAAGACCGGAGAGAAGCTCGAGCGCCTGGGGCTGCGCACCGTGGCCGACGTCGCCGACATCCCGCTCGATGCGCTCACGCGCGCCGTCGGCACCGCGACCGCGCGCCATCTGCACGAGCTGTCGTGGGGCCGCGACCCGCGCGTCGTCGTCACCGAGACCGCCGAGAAGAGCATCGGGCACGAGCGCACCTTCGAACGCAACATCGTCGATCGGGTCGAGCTCGAGAGGGAGATGCTGCGCCTCGCCGACGCGGTCGGCGTGCGGCTGCGGCGCGGGGGAGTGCAGGCCCGCACCATCGCCCTCAAGCTGCGCTTCGACGACTTCTCGACGATCACCCGGTCGCGCACGCTCGCCGAGCCGACCGACCTCGGTCGGCGCATCTACGAGGAGGCGCGCTCGCTCTACGCCGACTCCGGACGCGCGGGCGAGCCCGTGCGGTTGCTCGGCGTGCGCGGCGAGCAGCTCACGGGTCACGTCGCCGACACCGCGCTCTGGGACGACGACGGCGACTGGCGCGAGGCCGAGACCGTGGTGGATGCG
This sequence comes from Actinomycetes bacterium, assembly GCA_023457615.1. GTDB lineage: Bacteria > Actinomycetota > Actinomycetes > Actinomycetales > Microbacteriaceae > Pseudolysinimonas_A. Next base: position 3,878 of record JAEWKY010000185.1, read on the forward strand.
ATCGCGGCGAAGTTCGGGCGCAACCTCGTGCGTCCCGCGACGCTCCTCGGCGACGACCCCGACCGGAGGATGCCGATGAAGGGCGATCCGACCTAGTCCTCGGCGGAGCGTCCGGCTCGCTGTCGGCATCACCCGGTAACGTTCCATCAAGTGAGCGAGTCGACGGCCCCCGCGCCGAACGACGGCCCCGTGTTCCGCGCGACCGCCGCCGCCGAGCACCTCTCGCCCACCTTCCCGGAGCGGGCCCCGTGGGGCGCCGTCGCGAAGCTCCGCGCGTGGCAGGAGGAGGCCCTCGCCGAGTACCACCGGCGCGAGCCGAAGGACTTCCTCGTCTCCGCGACGCCGGGCGCCGGCAAGACGGCGTTCGCCCTCCGCCTCGCCTCCGACCTGCTCCAGCGCCGCGTCGTCGACCGCATCACGGTCGTCGCCCCGACCGAGCACCTCAAGGTGCAGTGGGCCGAGGCGGCGCACCGCGCGGGCATCCGCCTCGATCCGCGCTTCAGCAACAAGCACTCGCGCGAGTCGCGCCCCTACCACGGCGTCGCCGTCACCTACGCGCAGATCGCGGTGCGGCCCTCGCTGCACAAGGCGCTCACCGAATCCAAGCGCACGCTCGTGATCCTCGACGAGGTGCACCACGGGGGCGACGCGCTGTCGTGGGGCGACGCCATCCGCGAGGCGTTCGAGCGCGCCGAGCGCCGGCTCTCGCTCACCGGCACCCCGTTCCGGTCGGACACCGCGCCCATCCCGTTCGTCTCGTACCTGCGCGACGAGCGCGGCATCCGGCTCTCGCAGACCGACTACGCCTACGGCTACGGGCGCGCGCTGGCCGACCACATCGTGCGACCCGTCGTGTTCCTCTCCTACGCGGGCTCGATGCGCTGGCGCACCCGTCAGGGCGACGAGATGGAGGCCGCTCTCGGGCAGGGCGACACGTCCGACGTGACCGCGCAGGCGTGGCGGACCGCCCTCGACCCCGGCGGCGACTGGATCCCCGCCGTGCTCACCGCGGCCGACCGTCGCCTCACCGAGGTGCGTCGCGACGTGCCGGATGCCGGAGGTCTCGTGATCGCGACCGACCACGTCACGGCGAAGGCCTACGCGACCATCCTCTCCGGCATCACCGGCCAGGAGACCACGGTCGTGCTCTCCGACGAGCCGGGCGGGTCGGAGCGGATCTCGCGCTTCGCCGCCTCGACGCAGCGCTGGATGGTCGCGGTGCGGATGGTCTCGGAGGGCGTCGACGTGCCGCGCCTCATGGTCGGCGTCTACGCGACGAGCTCCTCGACGCCGCTGTTCTTCGCGCAGGCGATCGGACGGTTCGTGCGCACGAGGCGGCGCGGCGAGATCGCCTCGGTCTTCATGCCGAGCGTGCCCATCCTGCTGACGCTCGCGGCCGAGATGGAGCGCGAGCGCGACCACGCCCTCGATCGCGAGCGGAGCGACGACGAGCTGCTCGACGACGGTCTGCTGGAGAGCGCCCAGGAGCGCGAGGCCGCCTCGGCGGAGCTGCTCGACGAGTACGAGTGGACGGCGCTCGGCTCGGTCGCGCAGTTCGAGAAGGTGCTGTTCGACGGCGAGGACTACGGCGCCCTCGCTGAGCCCGGCAGCCCCGAGGAGTGGGAGTTCCTCGGCATCCCGGGCATCCTCGAGCCGGAGGACGTCAGCCGCCTGCTCAGGCTGCGGCAGGCCCGCCAGGCGCGTCGCGGCGTCGAGCGCCGCCAGGAGCAGCCCGACGCGCCCGACCCGGTGCCGCTGCATCGCAGCCTCGCCGAGCAGCGCCGCCTGCTCAACAGCCTCGTCTCGGTGTGGTCGAAGCAGTCGGGGGAGACGCACGCGCAGATCCACGCCGAGGTCCGTCGACTCGGCGGCGGTCCCGAGGTGGCCCGCGCGACCGTCGCCCAGCTGCAGGCGCGCATCGACATCCTCCGCGCGCGGATCACGAGGCGCTGAGGCGACCCGTGCAGACCTTCCTGCCCTCCCCGTCGTTCGCCGAGAGCGCCGCCGTGCTCGACGGGCCGCGCCTCGGCAAGCAGCGCGTCGAGACGTTCCAGCTGCTGCGCGCGAACACGGTGCCGGACTACGGCTGGCGCCACCACCCCGCCGCGAAGATGTGGGCGCATCGGCTCCCGGCCCTCGTCGCCTACGGGCTCGCGATGGTCGACGAGTGGGTCGCGCGCGGTCACGCCGACACCGTGCGTGCGCAGCTGCTCGCCTTCGCGCCCGAGGTCGACGGGGTCCCGCAGCGCGAGGTCGGGATGCCGGACTGGCTGGGCGACGAGGCCTTCCACCTGTCGCACCGCTCGAACCTCGTGCGCAAGGACCCGGAGTTCTACCGACCGGTGTTCGGCGACATCCCCGACGACCTGCCCTACGTCTGGCCCGCGGGGGCCGACGGACCCCCGGCCGCCGATGGCTGACTCGCTGCGCGCCCGGCTGCTCACCGCCGTCGCCGGGCATCCGGACGGCGCCGCCCCCTACGTGCTCGCTCTCGCCGAGGGCGACGATCCCGGCTACTTCGCGGAGGACTCGGCACCCTGGATCGTGCACGCGGGCATGGGCACGTTCGTGGCCGGCATCCGGGCCCTGCTCCTCCAGGCGCTGCACCCCGGCGCGATGGCGGGCGTGCACGACTGGTCGCGCTACCGCGACGATCCGATCGGACGGCTCTCCGGCACGGTGCGCTGGATCGTCACGCTCACCTACGGGTCGCGCAGCCAGGCGGACGGCGAACTCGCGCGCGTCGGTCGGTTCCATGCCCGCGTGGCCGGGGAGTACCGCGCTGGCTCGGGCGAGCGCCGCGCGTACTCGGCGACGGACGGCGAGCTGGTCGACTGGGTGCACGTCGCGTTCGCCGACGCCTTCCTCACCTGCCACGAGGTGTGGGGCGGCCCGATCCCGGGGGGCTCCGACGGCTACGTGCGCGACTGGGCCACCGCCGGACGGCTCATGGGCGTCGGGGCTCCGCCGCAGACGGCCGACGAGCTCCGGGCACGGCGCGACGCCTACCTCGAGCGGGGCGACCTCCGTGGCGACGAGAGGGTCGCCGACGTCGTGCGGTTCTTGCGCCGGCCGCCCTTCACCGGCTCGCTCGGCGTCGCCTACCGCGTCCTGTTCGCGGGGGCCGTCGCGACGATCCCGCGGCCGTACCGGCGGATGCTGGGCCTGCGCCGCTCGGCGCTGCCGGTGGTGACGCTCACGCGGGCGGCGCTGTGGGTCGCGGGTCGGGCGATCGGCGGCGGTCCGCGGGCCCAGGACTACGC
>JAEWKY010000186.1 GCA_023457615.1 Actinomycetes bacterium
CGGGCGATCCCGGTGCGGCTGGGGCGGCGACCCCGGCGCGGACCGTGCCTCCCCCTTCCGACGAACGACAGCGAGCAGACCTGTGAATCCCACCCTCCGCCGGCGACTCGAGATCGCCCTCTTCACCGGCCCGGCCCTCCTCGTGTTCCTCGGCTTCGTGATCCTTCCGGTCGTGCTCGCGACGTTCTACAGCCTCTACAACTGGAACGGCCTCGGACCGCTCGAGCGCTTCATCGGCTTCGACAACTACGCACGCGCGCTGCGCGACCCCAACTTCCTCCGCGCGATCGGCAACAACTTCACGATCGTGGGACTCTCGCTCCTCATCCAGGGGCCGCTCGCGATCGCCGTCGCGCTCCTGCTCAACCGCCGCCTGCGCGGACGCTCCGTCTTCCGGGCGCTCATCTTCGTCCCGTACGTGCTCGCCGAGGTGATCGCGGGTCTGTCCTGGAAGCTCCTCCTCTCCCCGCGCGGCGGCGTGAACGCCCTGCTCGAGAACATCGGCCTCGGCGAGCTCGCCCAGCCCTGGCTCGCCAACCCCGACATCGCGCTCGGCGTGATGTTCGTGATCCTCACCTGGAAGTACCTCGGCTTCGCCATCCTGCTCATGCTCGCCGGGCTCCAGGGCGTGCCGCAGGAGCTGCAGGAGGCGGCCGCGATCGACGGGGCGAACTGGTGGCAGACGCAGTGGCGGATCACGCTCCCCCTGCTCGCGCCGACGATCCGCATCTGGGCGTTCCTGTCGATCATCGGCTCGCTGCAGCTCTTCGACATGGTGTGGGTCACGACGAAGGGCGGCCCGGTCGGGGCGACCAACACGATGGCGGTGTACATGCTCCAGAACGGGCAGGGTGCTCCCGGCTACGGCAGCGCGATCGCCGTGATCCTGTTCGTCATCTCGCTCATCGTCGCGCTGGTCTTCCAGCGCACGATCATGCGCCGCGACCTCGCGGGCGCGCTGACCGACGGGGGCCGCTGACATGACCGCGCTGCAGAACGCCGTGACCCGCCGCCGCTTCGACTGGAGCCAGCCCTGGGTCTACCTCGTCGCCCTCGTCGCCGCGGGCGTCGCCGTCGGACCGGTCGCCTACGTGTGGGTGAACGGATTCCGCGGCACCGCCGACATCAACGCCGACCCGGGCGGCTGGCCGAACCCGTGGACCGTCGACAACTACGTGCGCGTGCTCACCTCGGAGCGCTTCTGGGGATCGGTGTTCTCGTCGACCCTCATCGCGACGGCCACGACGCTCGGCGTCGTCGCGTTCGGCGTGATGGCCGCGTTCGCGATCGCACGCTACGAGTTCCGCGGTCGCGGCGCGCTCTACTCGCTCTTCGCCGCCGGGCTCATGTTCCCGGTGACGGTCGCGGCGCTGCCGCTCAGCATCCTGCTGCGCCAGCTCGAGCTGCACGGCACGTTCCTCGGCGTGATCATCCCGCAGGTCGGCTTCGCGCTCCCGACGACGATCATCATCCTCGTGCCGTTCCTGCGGGCGATCCCGCACGAGCTCGAGGAGGCGGCGGCGATCGACGGCGCGAGCCGTGTGGGCTTCTTCTGGCGCATCCTGCTGCCGCTCTCGGTGCCCGGGCTCATCACCGTCGGCGTGCTCGCGTTCATCGGCAGCTGGAACGCCTATCTCCTGCCGCTGCTCATCCTCGGCGCCGGCGGCATGCCGCAGGACCTCTGGCCGCTCCCGCTCGGCACCCAGCAGTTCTCGACCCAGTACTCCGCCGACACCGGCGCCGTGCTGGCCTACACCTCCCTGTCGATGCTCCCCGCTCTCGCGTTCTTCCTGTTCGCCGAGAAGCGCATCGTCGGCGGGCTCACCGGCGCCGTGAAGGGCTGATCCACCGCAATGACCGACACCACCACCCGCCCCGCGACCGATGTCGAGGCCCTCCTCGCGCGCCTGACGCTCGAGGAGAAGGTCGCCCAGCTCTACGGAGTCTGGGTGGGCGCGAACGCCGACGGCGGCGACGTCGCCCCGAACCAGCACGAGCTGACGGCCGACATCGACATGGACGAGATCGTGCCCCTCGGCCTCGGTCAGGTGACGCGCGCCTTCGGCACCGTGCCCGTCGATCCCGCGCTCGGCGCCCTGTCGCTCCTGCGCGTGCAGCAGCGGCTGACCGCCGAGAGCTCCGCCGGCATCCCGGCCGTCGCGCATGAGGAGTGCCTTGCGGGCTTCGCGGCCTGGGGAGCGACCGCGTACCCCGTGCCGCTCTCCTGGGGCGCGGCCTTCGCGCCCGAGCTCGTCGAGCGGATGGCGCAGCGCATCGGCGAGGACATGGCCTCGGTCGGCGTGCACCAGGGCCTCGCACCCGTGCTCGACGTCGTCCGCGACGCGCGCTGGGGCCGCGTCGAGGAGACGATCGGCGAGGACCCGTACCTCATCGGCTCGATCGGCGCCGCCTACGTGCGCGGGCTCGAGTCGGCCGGCATCGTCGCGACCCTCAAGCACTTCGTCGGCTACTCGGCGTCGCGCACGGGACGCAACCTCGCGCCCGTGTCGATGGGACCGCGCGAGCGCGCCGACGTCATGCTCCAGCCGTTCGAGATGGTGCTGCGCGACGGCAGGCCGCGCTCGGTCATGAACGCCTACACCGACACCGACGGCGTCGCCTCGGCGGGCGACCGCGCGCTGCTCACCGACCTCCTCCGCGGCGAGCTCGGATTCGACGGCACGGTCGTCGCCGACTACTTCGCGGTCGCGTTCCTCCAGCTCCATCACCGCGTGGTCGGGTCGATCGGCGAGGCCGCGGCGCTCGCGCTCGAGGCCGGTATCGACGTCGAGCTGCCCACGGTGCACGGGTACGGGCAGCCGCTGATCGACGAGGTGCGCCAGGGCCGCCTCGCCGAGGCGGTCGTCGACACGGCCCTCCGCCGCGTGCTCCGTCAGAAGGCCGAGCTCGGGCTGCTCGACGCCGCTTGGTCGGCGGTGCCGTCGGCGCTGGCCGGGAAGGACCTCTCCGATCCCGAGGCGCTCCGCGGCACCGTCGACCTCGACCCGCCGGTCAACCGCGCGATCGCCCGCGAGCTCGCCGAGGAGTCGGTGGTGCTGCTGCGCAACGACGGAATCCTGCCCCTCGCGGCACCGGCGCGCATCGCCGTCCTCGGTCCGACGGCGGACGACTTCGCGGCCGTGCTCGGCTGCTACTCGTTCCCGCTGCACGTCGGCGCCCACCACCCCGAGGTGCCGGTGGGCATCGAGATCCCGACCCTGCTCGACGCCGTGCGCGCCGAGTTCCCCGACGCGTCGGTGACGCACGTCGAGGGCACGACGATCTCGGGCGGCGAGACCGACGGCATCGCGGCGGCCGTCGCGGCGGCGCGCGAGGCGGAGGTCGTCGTGCTCGCGCTCGGCGACCGCGCGGGCCTCTTCGGACGCGGCACGAGCGGGGAGGGCTGCGACGTCGAGTCGCTCGACCTGCCAGGGGCGCAGGCGGCGCTCCTCGACGCCGTGCTCGACGCCGGCACCCCGGTGATCGTGACGCTCCTCGCCGGGCGTCCGTACTTCCTCGGCCGCGCCGTCGAGGAGTCGGCGGCGATCGTGCAGACGTTCTTCCCCGGCGAGGAGGGCTGCGGCGCCATCGCCGGCGTGCTCGCCGGCCGGGTGAACCCGTCGGGGCGTCTGCCGGTCTCCGTGCCGGCCTCGCCCGGCGCGCAGCCGTCGACGTACCTCGCGTCGCCCCTCGCCCGCTCGACGGGGGTGTCGAGCGTCGAGGTCGGCGCCGCGTACCCGTTCGGCCACGGCCTGTCGTACACGACGTTCGACTGGTCGGATGCCGCGGCCGAGTCGGCCGTCATCGGCACCGACGGCACGGCGCGCCTCTCGGTCGCGATCCGCAACACGGGGTCGCGGGCCGGCGCCGAGGTCGTGCAGGTCTACCTCAACGACCCCGTCGCCTCGGTGGTGCGCCCCGTGCAGCGGCTCATCGGCTACCGCAAGATCGTGCTCCAGCCGGGCGAGACCGCGCGGCTGACCGTCGAGGTGCCCGCAGACCTCTCCGCGTTCACCGGCATCCGGGGGGACCGGATCGTGGAGCCGGGCGAGCTCGTCGTCGGCTTCGGGCGCTCGAGCGACGACATCCCCCTCTCGGTGGCCGTCACGCTCGAGGGCGACGTGCGCGTCGTGGGCGCCGATCGCGCGTTCCACCCCGCGTGGAGCGAGGAGCGCGTCGCCGGATGACGCCGGCGATCCCCGCGCACCGGGTCGCGACGAGGGTCGTCGACGTGGCGTCCGGGGGTGCTCCGCTCGCCGACGCGGAGGTGCGCGTCGAGCAGGTGCGTCACGCGTTCGGGTTCGGCAACATCGGCTTCGAGCTGCTCGACCACGCGAACGGGGTCGAGGGCGACGACGAGCTCGCCCGGCTGTGGCTCGAGGCGTTCGATCTCGCGATCCTGCCGTTCTACTGGGGCGACTTCGAGCCGACGGACGGGGCGCCCCGCACCGAGCGGCTGCGGCGGGCGGCGGAGTGGTTCGCGGCTCGGGACGTGCGCCTCAAGGGGCATCCGCTCGTCTGGCACACGATCGCACCCGAGTGGCTGAGGGGGCGTCCGCTCGACGAGGTCGCCGCCCGGGTGTCGGCGCGCGTGGCGCGGGAGGTCCGGGACTTCGCGGGTCTCGTCGACACGTGGGACCTCGTCAACGAAGCCGTCATCGCCCCGGTCTTCGACAACGGCGACAACGCGATCACGCCGCTCGCCGCCTCGCTCGGCGGAGCGGGGCTGATCCGCCTCGCCGCCGATGCGGCCCGGGATGCGAGCCCGGGAGTCGCGCTGCACGTGAACGACTTCGACCTCTCGCCCGCGTACGAGGAGCTCGTCGAGCGGGTGCTCGAGCTCGGGGTCCCGGTGGCCGGCATCGGGCTGCAGACGCACATGCACCAGGGCTACCGCGGCGAGGAGCGCGCGCTCGAGGTCGCCGACAGGTTCGCGCGGTTCGGGATCCCGCTGCACTTCACCGAGACGACGCTGCTCTCCGGCGACCTCATGCCCGCCGACATCGTCGACCTCAACGACTACGTGCGCGACGACTGGCCCTCGACCCCCGAGGGCGAGGTGCGGCAGGCGGCGGAGCTCGAGGTGCACTACCGCACGCTCTTCGGGCATCCGGCCGTCGCCTCGATCACCTACTGGGGGCTGGCCGACCGCGGGGCGTGGCTCAACGCGCCCGCGGGTCTCGTCCGCCGCGATGGAACCCCCAAGCCCGGTTACTTCGTGCTGCGCGATCTCATCCGCCGCGAGTGGTGGACGCCGCCGGTGACGCGGCGCACCGACGCGGCGGGTCGGCTGACGGTGTCCGGGGTGAAGGGCCGGTACCGGCTCACCGCACCGGGCGTCGACCAGGTCGTCGAGCTCGAGGACTGAGAGCCGCGGCTACAGGCGGGCGGTGTACTGCTCGAGGATGACCGGGCGGTGATCGGAGGCCGGCTCGGCCGCGAGGGGGACCGTCCACTCGGGGCGCTCGCCGCGCGCCACCCACGCCGCCTGCACCGCGCCGCCGCGCGCGACGTACTCGCCGGGCTCCGGCACGACGACGGGGACGTCGAAGACCTGCGCCGCGATCGCGGACACCGCGGGATTCTGGGCCGCGCCGCCGACGAGCAGGATGCGTCGCGCCTCGACTCCGACCGCGCGCACCGCGTCGAGTCCCGCGGCGAGGCCGCAGAGCATCCCCTCGATCGCCGCCCGCGCGAGGTTCTCGCGCGTCGTGCTCGCGAGGGTGAGCGAGAAGAGCGTCGCGGTCGCGTCGGGGAGGTTCGGGGTGCGCTCCCCCTCGAACCACGGCTGCAGCACGAGACCACCCGCTCCGGGCTCCGCGCGCAGGGCGAGGGCGCCGAGCTCGTCGTGGCTCACGCCGAGCACCCCGGCGATCGAGTCGAGCACGCGCGCGGCGTTGAGGGTCGCCACGAGGGGCAGGTAGACGCCGCTCGCATCGGCGAACCCGGCGACGGTGTCCGATCCGGCGGGAGACCCGGTCACCGCGAAGACGGTGCCCGACGTGCCGATCGAGACGACGACATCCCCTTCGCGGGCGCCGAGGCCGAGTGCGGCGCCGGCGTTGTCGCCCGCACCGGGTCCGACGAGCTGGCCGCCCGGGAGCGTGCCGGCCGGCTCGCCGGGGCCGAGCACGCGCGGCAGGATCGCGTCGTGCCCGAGGGCGGCGACGAGCAGCTCGCGGTCGTAGTCGTTCGTGTGCGGGTTCCAGTACGACGTGCCCGACGCGTCGGAGCGGTCGGTCGTGAGCTCGCCGAGGTCGGGATTCTGCGGGCCGAAGCCGCGCAGGCGCCAGGTCAGCCAGTCATGGGGGAGCGCCACCGCCGCGACCCGGGCCGCGTTCTCGGGCTCGGCATCCCGCAGCCAGCGCAGCTTCGTCGCCGTGAAGCTCGCGACCGGACGCGAGCCCGTGCGCGCGACGATGTCGGGGAACTCGGCGGCGAGCTGCTCGGCGGCGTCCGCGGAGCGGGTGTCGTTCCAGAGCAGCGCGGGGCGGATGACCTCGCCCACCTCGTCGAGCACGACCATGCCGTGCTGCTGCCCGGCGATCGAGATGGCGGCGACGTCGTCGATCCCGCCGGCCGCCGCGATCGCCTCCTGCAGCGCCTCCCACCACGCCGCGGGGGAGACCTCGGTGCCCTCGGGATGCTTCGCGCGCCCCTCCCGCACCGTGGAGCCCGTCGCGGCATCCACGATCACGACCTTGCAGCTCTGCGTCGACGAGTCGACTCCGGCGACCAACGTCATCCTGTCCTCCGTGTCCTGAGGCGTCAGTTCTTGTCGCTCTGAGGCGCCGAAACCGACGGGAATCGACGCCTCAGAACTGGAGGGACGAGTTAGCGGGCACCCATGAGGTGCTCGGTCGCGAGCTGCTGCAGGCGCACGAAGCCGCCGCCCTTGCCGCCGAGGTAGGCGTCGGCGTCGAAGTCCTCGTAGGCCGAGCGGTCGGCGAGGAACTGCTCGTACGTCTCGCCCTCGTTCAGCGTCGGGGTGGCGAGCTCGGCGACCTTCGCGGCGGCGAGAGCCTCCTGCACCTCGGGGTCGGCGCGGAAGGCCGCAGCGCGCTCCTTGAGCAGCAGGTAGGTGCGCATGTTGGCCTTCGCCGACTCCCAGACGCCCGTCTCGTCCTCGGTGCGCGACGGCTTGTAGTCGAAGTGACGCGGGCCGTCGTAGGCGGGCACGCCACCGGGGCCGCCGTTCTCGAGCAGGTCGACGAGCGCGAACGAGTTGTGCAGGTCACCGTGGCCGAAGACCAGGTCCTGGTCGTACTTGATGCCGCGCTGGCCGTTGAGGTCGATGTGGAAGAGCTTCCCGTGGAACAGCGCCTGCGCGATGCCGGCCGCGAAGTTGAGGCCCGCCATCTGCTCGTGCCCGACCTCGGGGTTGAGGCCGACGAGCTCGGGGCGCTCGAGCGAGTCGATGAACGCGATCGCGTGGCCGAGCGTGGGCAGCAGGATGTCGCCGCGCGGCTCGTTGGGCTTGGGCTCGATCGCGAAGCGGATGTCGTAGCCCTTGTCGACGACGTACTGGCCGAGCAGGTTGACGGCCTCGCGGTAGCGCTCGAGCGCCTGGCGGATGTCCTTCGCCGCGTCGTACTCGGCGCCCTCGCGGCCGCCCCACATGACGAACGTCTTCGCCCCGAGCTCGGCGCCGAGGTCGAGCTGGCGGAACACCTTGCGCAGCGCGAAGCGACGCACGTCGCGGTCGTTCGCGGTGAAGCCGCCGTCCTTGAAGACGGGCGCCGAGAACAGGTTGGTGGTGACCATCGGGATCTTCAGGCCCGTGGCCTCCAGCGCGCCCTTGAGGCGGTCGATCTCCTTCTGCCGGGCGGCGTCGTCGGAGCCGAACGGGAAGAGGTCGTCGTCGTGGAAGGTGAGGCCGTAGGCGCCGAGCTCGGCGAGCTTCTCGACGGCGTGCACCGTGTCGAGCGGCTTCCGGGTGGGGCCGCCGAACGGGTCCGTGCCGTTGTAGCCGATCGTCCAGAGGCCGAAGGTGAACTTGTCGGCGGGCGTGGGAGTGAGGGACATGCGAGCTCCGTTGATCTGAGACCGAGTGGTGGCGATATGTTGCGGGTTACAACATATCCCGAAAACGCGTACAGTGATAGCCGTTTCGATAGTTTCGGGTCCCGGTGCGACAGGAGTGGACGAGTGACGGATCAGGCGCGGGTCACCCTCGCGGAGATCGCCGAGCAGGCCGAGGTCTCGCTCTCGACGATCTCCAAGGTGCTCAACGGCCGGTCCGACGTCTCCGCCTCCACGCGCGGGCGGGTCGAGGACCTCCTCTCCCGGCACGGCTACCGGCGCCGCACCAGCACGACGGCGCCGAACTCGCTCATCGAGCTCGTCTTCCACGAGCTCGAGTCGGCCTGGTCGATGGAGATCATCAAGGGCGTCGAGGATGTCGCGCGCGCCCACGGTATGTCGGTCGTGCTCACCGAGAGCGGGAGCCGGCACGCCCCCGCCGCCGACTGGATCGACGGTGTGCTGCAGCGGCGACCCGTCGGCGTCGTGCTCGTCTTCGCGGCGATCCCCGCCCAGTACCGGGAGACCCTGCAGGCGCGCAGCATCCCGTTCGTGATCATCGACCCGGCGGGCGACCCCACCCCCGACCTGCCGAGCGTCGGCTCCGCGAACTGGTCGGGCGGCCTCATGGCGACCCGGCATCTCATCGAGCTCGGACACCGCCGGATCGCCGCCATCACCGGCCCCGACGACATGATGTGCTCGCACGCCCGCATCGACGGCTACCGCTCGGCGATGACGGCGGCCGGACTGCCGATCGACCCCGACCTCATCCGGTTCGGCGACTTCCACACCTCGGGCGGCCTCCAGCACGGGCAGGAGCTGCTCGACCGGCCCGACCGCCCGACGGCGATCTTCGCCGGGAGCGACCTGCAGGCGCTCGGCGTGCTCGAGGCGATGCGGCAGCGCGGCCTCACCGCTCCCGACGACGTCTCCGTCGTCGGCTACGACGACATCCCGCTCGCCACCTGGGTGAGCCCGAGGCTCACCACCATCCATCAGCCGCTGCGCCGCATGGCGGAGGAGGCGACCCGGCTCGTCATCCGGCTGCGCAGACCGGGCGCCGACGACGGCGTCTCACGGCTCGACCTCGCCGTCGACCTCGTCGTGCGCGAGAGCACCGGAGCGCCTCGGGCGTGACCCTCTCCGTCGAGCCGCTCTCCGCCGCCGCGGGCGAGGGCCTCGTCTGCGCGCTCACGTTCGACGACGGACCGAACGGCGCCGACACCGCGGCGCTGCTCGACCTGCTCGCCGAGCACGGCATCCGCGCGGTCTTCGCGGTGATCGGCGCGCAGCTCGGGACCCCGGAGAGCGTGGAGCTGCTGCGGCGGACGGTGCGCGAGGGGCACGTGCTGTGCAACCACTCGACGACGTTCGACGACCTGGGCGAGCTGAGCGTCGAGGATGCCCGCGCGGTCATCGCGGAGAACTCGCGGCTCATGCGGGAGGCGCTCGGCGACCCGGCCGCGCCGATCCCGTACTTCCGGGCGCCCAACGGCAGCTGGGGCCGCACCGCCGAGGCGGCCGTGGCGGAGGGGCTGCAGCCGCTCGCGGTCGTGAACACGATCGGCGACTGGATGACGCAGGACGAGGCGGTGCTCACCGTGCGGCTGCGGGAGGCGATGCGACCCGGGGAGCTCGTGCTCGTGCACGACGGGGGCGGCTCCCGGGCGGCGTCCGTGGCGGCGACCCGCACGGTCGTCGAGGAGCGCCTCGCCGCCGGCTGGCGCTTCACGCTGCCGGCCCGCGGCCGTTGACCCGGTTGCTCCGCCGATCGGGCCGTGCTCCGCGATAATACCGCGGAGCACGGCGAAAAAGGCGGAGTAACCGGGATCGGGGTCCGGGATGGGGCGGGGGCGCTAGGTGCGAGAGCTGCGGGCGCCGAAGCGCTGCTGCAGCAGCACGGCGATCACGATGATGACGCCCTTGATGACCGCCTGCACCGACGTCGACAGGTTGTTGAGCGTGAACACCTGCGTGAGCGTCGCGAAGATGAGCACGCCGAGCACGGTGCCGACGATCGTGCCGCGTCCGCCGATGAGGAGCGTTCCGCCGACGACCACCGCGGCGATCGCGTCGAGCTCGTAGCCGAAGCCGTGGGTCGACGTCCCGACGCCCGTCCGGCCCATCATCATGAAGCCCGCGATGCCCGCCGCGGTACCGGCGAGCACGTAGAGCATGACGGTGTGGCGCTTGACCTTGAGCCCCGCGAGACGCGACGCCTCGTAGTTGCCGCCGATCGCGACGGTGCGACGGCCGAAGGTGGTGCGGCTCAGCAGGAACCACGCGGCGACCGCGACGATCGCGAAGATCCAGATGAGCGGGTCGATGCCGAGGAAGTTGCCGCGGAAGAAGCCCTTGAAGTCGTTGTCGTCGACGATGAGCGTCTGCCGGTTGCCGATGAGCTCGGCGAGGCCGCGCGCCGCGACGAGCATCGCGAGGGTCGTCATGAAGGGCACGACCCTGCCGTAGGCGATGACGAGTCCGTTGAGCAGACCCGCGGCGGCGCCGACGGCGATCGGGATGATCACGAGCAGCAGCCACGACGTCCCCCCGGCCGCCGACTGCACGACGGCGAGGGTGCCCACGATCGTCGAGAGACCCATCACCGAGCCCACCGAGAGGTCGATGCCGCCGGCCGTGATGACGAACGTCATGCCGAGGCTGATCACGCCGATGATCGACGCGTAGCGCAGGATCGTGAGGAGGGTGTCGACATCAGTCATCCGGTCGGGGCGCGTGACGATGCCCGCGACGACGATCAGGATGAGGGCGATGACGAGCCCGATGTTGCGCCCGGCCGAGCTCGACAAGAAGCGGCGCAGCGAACTCGGCTGCTCATCCGCTTCGACGTACTGCGTCACGGGCGCGGCGGGGGTGGTGGTCGGCTCGCTCACGCGGCGTTTCCTTTCATGACGAGGTCGAGCACGACGTGCTCGTCGAGTTCGGATGCGGGGGCCTCCCGCAGCACCTGACCGTCGCCGATGACGAGGACGCGGTCGGAGAGGCCGAGGACTTCGGGGATCTCGCTCGACACCACGACGATCGCGGCGCCGGCGTCGGCGAGTCGGCGGATGAGCACGTAGATGTCGGCCCGGGCGCCGACGTCGACGCCGCGGGTGGGCTCGTCGAGCAGCAGCACGCTCGTCCCGTGCACGAGCCAGCGGGCGAGCATGATCTTCTGCTGGTTGCCGCCGGACAGCGTGCCCGTGATGCGCTCGGGGTCGGACGGACGAAGGTCGAGCGCCTGGATCTGCTCGGCGGTCAGCTCCCGCTCGCGGCGCTCGTTGAGGATCGTGCCGCGCGCGATGCGCGAGAAGGTCGAGAGGGTGACGTTCTTGTAGATCGGCTCCTCGAGCAGCAGGCCCTGGCTCTTGCGCTCCTCGGGGGCGAGGCCGATCCGGGCGGCCACCGCATCGCGCACCGATCCGGGTCGCAGCCGGCGCCCGTCGACCTTCACGGTGCCGGCGGTGGGCTTGCGCGCGCCGTAGATCGACTCGAGGATCTCCGACCGCCCCGATCCGACGAGTCCTGCGAGCCCCACGATCTCGCCCGCGCGCACCGAGAACGACACGTCGTCGAACGCGCCGCGCAGGCCGAGGCCCTCCACCTCGAGCACGGGAGCGGCGTCGGCCGGCACCCCGGGCCGGGTCGGGAAGACGTACTCGACGTCGCGACCGGTCATCAGCTTGATGAGCTCGCGCGTCGGGGTGTCGGCGACGGGGAGGCCGGTGGCCATCGTGCGGCCGTCCTTGATGACGGTGATGCGGTCGCCGATCTGGCGGATCTCCTCGAGGCGGTGGGAGATGTAGATGACGGCGATGCCGGAGCTCGTGAGGTCCTCGACGACCTGGAAGAGCTTCTTGACCTCCTCGGCGTCGAGCACCGCGCTCGGCTCGTCCATGATGATCAGCCGCGCGTCGCGCGAGAGCGCGCGGGCGAGGCTCACGATCTGCTTGTGCGCGGCCGACAGCTCGCCGACCTCCCGCGTGGGCGAGATCTCGGGGTGACCCAGGCGGGCGAGGAGGTCGCGCGCCGTGCGGTTCGAGGCGCCGCGGCGCACGACGCCGGCGACGGCGTTCTCGTGCCCGAGGAAGATGTTCTCCGCGACGGTCAGGCCGTCGACGACGTCGAGCTCCTGGTACATGGTCGCGATGCCGAGAGCGAGCGCCGCGGTGGGGCTCGAGATGGAGGTCGGCTCGCCGTCCCAGAGGATCTCGCCGGCGTCGGGCTGGTGCGCCCCCGCGAGCGTCTTGATCAGCGTCGACTTGCCCGCGCCGTTCTGGCCGAGCACGCAGTGCACCTCGCCCGCGCGGACGTCGAGGTCGACGCCCTTGAGCGCGCGGACCCCGCCGAACGCCTTCTCGATGCCGCGCATCGCGAGTAATGACGTGCTCACGTCGTCTTTGACCATTCGGCGAAGATAACAGACCTCTCGGCGCCGTCGCCACGAGCCGGGCGTTCTCTCGCCCGGATTACCGGTACTTTCGACGGCAAATCGAACGAAGTTGACGGAAACACGGCGCACTATGTAGCGTGTCCGACGTCAACGCCGACTGCATTCGCTGTGCTCCCTGCAGCGTCGGCGTGAAAACCAACTGCGCATCACACGACCTAGGAGGACGCGAATGCTCCGCGCATCGAAGCGCCGCACTCAGCTGCTCGTCACCACCGGCGCCGCCCTGGCGCTCGCCGGCCTGATCACCGGCTGCACCGCCACGACCGGCGGCGGCAACAACACCCCCACCAACAACACCGGCAACGAGGAGTCGGGCGAGACGATCACGATCGGCTTCTCGGGCCCCGCGGCCGACCACGGCTGGCTCGGTGCCATCAACTCGGGCGCGATCGCCGAGGCCGAGAAGTACGAGGACATCGAGCTCATCGTGGCCGAGGGCACGAACGACGCCAACCTGCAGATCAGCCAGGTCGAGTCGTTCATCAGCCAGGGCGTCGACGCCATCGTGCTGCTGCCGACCGACGGCGCCGCGCTCACCGAGGTCGCGATCAAGGCGATGGAGGCGGGCATCCCGGTCATCAACGTCGACCGCGAGTTCTCGAGCACCTTCGCCGCGCGCACCACCATCCTCGGCGACAACTACGGCATGGGCGTCAGCGCCGGCACGTACATCTGCGAGGAGCTCGGGGGCAACTCCGACGCCGTCGTCGCGGAGATCGCCGGCATCGACTCGCTGCCGCTCACGCAGGACCGCTCGCGCGGCTTCGCCGACGCGCTCGACGACTGCGGCCTCGAGGTCAGCGCCCGCGTGGCCGCCGACTTCACGGTGCAGGGCGGCGAGGCCGTGACCTCGCAGCTCCTCGCCTCGGAGCCGCAGATCGACGCGATCTGGAACCACGACGACGACCAGGGCCTCGGCGTCCTGGCCGCGATCGAGGCCGCCGGCCGCAGCGAGTTCATCATGGTCGGCGGCGCGGGTTCGCGGAACGCCATGGAGCTCATCGAGTCCGGCGACAGCGTGCTCAAGGCGACGGTCATCTACCCGTCGACGCAGGCCGCGGACGGCATCCGTCTCGCCCGCCTCATCGCGCAGGGCAAGGCGCTCGCCGACCTCGTCGAGGTCGAGGTGCCGTCGCGCATCGTGCTCAACGCCCCGGTCGTGACGGCCGAGAACGTCGAGCAGTACCTGCCGACCGCGTTCGCGTCCTAAGGACCGACGCACCTCGCGGGGCGCGCGTCGTCGATTGGGTTCGACGCGCGCCTCGCGCGGGGCCTCCGCGCCTCGTAGCATCACCCGACACACTTTCTAAGGACTTCAAGCGAATGGCTCCGTTGCGCGTCGCGATGATCGGACACGGCTTCATGGGCGCCGCCCACTCGCAGGGCTGGCGCGTCGCGCCGCGGTTCTTCGACCTCCCGCGCGGCGTCGAGCTCGCGGTGGTCGTCGGCGTGGTTCCAGATCGCGTCGATCTGCGGCTCCGA
>JAEWKY010000187.1 GCA_023457615.1 Actinomycetes bacterium
ACCCCGCCCTCGGCTTCGCGACCGCGCTCGCGCTCGTGGTCGGCGTCTCGATCGTCGTGTTCTCGACGGTCTTCGTCACGACCGTGCGGCAGGGGCTCGACACGGGAGCCCGCGACGCGGTCGGCGCCGACCTGCAGGTGCGCGCGTTCGTGCTCGACGACGCCGCGGTGGAGGCCGCGCGCGCGGTGCCGGGGGTCGCCGACGCCGTCACCCTCACGCGCGTCGTCGGCGTGCCGTTCGTCGACGGCGCCTCGGAGACCGAGGTGTTCCTCGTCATCGCCGACACGGAGGCGCTGCAGCGCATCCGGCCCGACCTGCCGTCGCTGCCCGCCGCGTCGGGCGGTAGGGCGCCCGTGCTGGTGTCGTCGGACTGGTCCGACCGCCTCGGCGACGACCTCGAGCTCGGCGACGCCGCCGTCGCCGTCGCGGGCACGATCCCGCCGACCGCCCTGCCGGGGATGACCCGGCACTGGATGCTGCTCGACGCGGACTCCGCCGACGCGCTCGGTCTCGGGCTGCCCGAGCCCGAGCGTCTGCTCGTGTCGCTCGACGCCGCGGCCGACCCGGCCTCGGTCGCCCCGGCCCTCGACGCCGCGGTCGCCGCGACCCAGCCGCAGAGCGTGCGCGGGCTCGTGACCGTGCTCGACACGGCCTCCGCGCTGCGCGACGCCCGGTCGCCGGCGATCGGGAGCGTCGAGGGCGCGCTCCTGCTCGCCGCCGTCGTCTCGCTCCTGCTCACGGTGCTCACCGTCGTGCTCGCCTCCGTGTCGGCCGCCGCGGCCCGCAACCGCCTGCTCGGGGTGCTCCGCATCCTCGGGATGTCGACGCCCCAGCTGCGCGGCGTGCTCGCCTGGGAGCTCGGGCCGCTCGCGATCACCGCGCTCGTCGTCGGCACGGGACTCGGGTTCGGTCTCGCGCGCATCGTGACCTCGGTGCTCGACCTGCGGCCGTTCGTCGGCGGGCTGAGCCAGCCCGGCCCCGCGGTCGACCCCCTCGCGGTCGCCGTGGCCCTGCTCGTGTTCCTCGTCACCGTGGTCGCCGCCGGCGCGATCGCGGTCGCACTCGGGCGACGACTCGCCCCCGCCGGCGCCCTGAGAGTCGGAGACGCATGATGGGAGACGGAGTGACCCCGCAGATCGAGTGCACCGACCTGGTGCGCATCTTCTCGGCCGAAGGCGTCGAGGTGCAGGCCCTGCAGGGGCTGACCCTCGAGGTCGCCGCGGGCGAGCTCACCGCGATCGTCGGCGCGTCGGGATCGGGCAAGTCGACACTGCTCAGCATCCTCTCGGGGCTCGACGTGCCGACGGCGGGCCGGGCACGGGTGGCGGGACACGACCTGCTCGCGATGAGCCGGCGCGATCGCACCCGCTACCGCCGGCACCGGGTCGGCTTCATCTGGCAGCAGACGTCGCGCAACCTGCTCCCCTACCTCTCCGCCGCCGAGAACGTCGCCACGCCGCTCGCGATCGCCCGCGTCCCCGCGCGGCGCCGGGCCGCCCGGGTCGACGAGCTGCTCGACCTGCTCGGCATCGGCGCGTTGCGCGACCGGCGGCCGGCCGAGATGTCCGGCGGCCAGCAGCAGCGCGTCGCGATCGCCGTCGCCCTCGCCAACGCCCCGCGCGTGCTGTTCGCCGACGAGCCGACGGGCGAGCTCGACGAGGGCAACTCGCAGCTCGTGTTCGACGCCCTGCGCGACGTCAACGAGCGGCTCGGCGTCACGGTGCTCATCGTGACGCACGACCAGGGGGTGTCGACCCAGGTGCGACGCACGGTGCAGATCCGCGACGGGCGCACGTCGACCGAGGTGCTGCGCCGCACGGCGGTCGACGAGCACGGCGTCGAGAGCCTGCACGCGCGGGAGTACGCGGTGCTCGACAGGGTCGGCCGGATGCAGCTGCCGCAGGACTACCTCACGCGCCTCGACATGCGCGACCGCGTGCGGCTCGAGCTCGAGACCGACCACGTGCAGGTGCACCCGACGGCAGAGGACGAGCGATGAGCGGCGTGGTGCTGCGGGCGGAGGGCCTGACCCGGGTCTACGGATCGGGCGAGACCGCGGTGCGAGCCGTCGACGGCGTCGACGTCGAGCTGCGGGCGGGCGAGCTCGTGATCCTGCGCGGTGCGTCGGGCTCGGGCAAGACCACGCTGCTGAACCTGCTGGGCGGCCTCGACGCCCCGACGTCGGGCACCGTCGTGCTCGGCGATCGTGTCGTCACGGGGGGCGCCGAGGCAGAGCTCGTCGACCTGCGTCGCCGCGAGCTCGGGTTCATCTTCCAGGGCTTCGCGCTGCTGCCGGTGCTGTCGGCGGCCGAGAACGTCGAGCTGCCGATGCGGATCGCGGGGACGCCGGCCGCCGAACGCGAGGCCCGCACCGCGGAGCTGCTCGCCGCCGTCGGCCTCACCGGTCACGAGAACCAGCGGCCGGATGAGCTCTCCGGGGGTCAGCAGCAGCGCCTCGGCATCGCCCGCGCCCTCGCCAACTCGCCGCGGCTGCTCATCGCCGACGAGCCGACGGGTCAGCTCGACTCGACGAACGCGGAGGCGATGATGTCGCTCATCGCGCGACTCGTGCACGAGCGCGGCGTCGCCGCGATCGTCTCCACCCACGACCCGCGGATGGCGGCGCACGCCGACAGGATCCTCGAGATCCGGGATGGCATTCTCGTGGGTTGAGTGCCCGCGAAGGTTCGAGCGTTACGCGGACTTCTCGCGGCGCTGCTCGGTGCGCGGCACGATCGTCGGCGCGGCGTTCTCGAGCACGGCCGCCTTCGTGACGACGACCCGGGCCACGTCGTCGTCGGAGGGCACGTCGAACATGATCGGGCCGAGCACCTCCTCGAGGATCGCGCGGAGTCCGCGGGCGCCGGTCTGACGGAGCTTCGCGAGATCCGCGATCGCCTCGAGGGCGTCCGTCTCGAACTCGAGCTCGACCCCGTCCAGCTCGAACATGCGCTGGTACTGCTTGACGAGGGCGTTCTTCGGCTCGGTGAGGATCTGCATGAGCGCGTCCTGGTCGAGCGGCGACACGGTCGTGACGACGGGGAGCCGACCGATGAACTCGGGGATGAGCCCGAACTTGTGCAGGTCTTCCGGCAGCACCTCGCTGAACAGCTCCGACTCGTCGCGCTTGCTGTGCAGCGGGGCGCCGAAGCCGATGCCGCGCTTGCCGACGCGCGCCGAGATGATGTCCTCGAGCCCCGCGAAGGCACCCGCCACGATGAACAGCACGTTCGTCGTGTCGATCTGGATGAACTCCTGGTGCGGGTGCTTGCGGCCGCCCTGCGGCGGCACCGACGCCGTCGTGCCCTCGAGGATCTTCAGCAGCGCCTGCTGCACGCCCTCGCCCGACACGTCGCGCGTGATCGACGGGTTCTCGGCTTTGCGGGCGATCTTGTCGACCTCGTCGATGTAGATGATGCCCGTCTCGGCCCGCTTGACGTCGTAGTCGGCGGCCTGGATGAGCTTCAGCAGGATGTTCTCGACGTCCTCGCCGACGTAGCCCGCCTCGGTGAGGGCGGTGGCATCCGCGACGGCGAACGGCACGTTGAGCCGCTTCGCGAGGGTCTGCGCGAGGTAGGTCTTGCCGCATCCGGTGGGGCCGATGAGCAGGATGTTCGACTTCTGGATGTCGATGTCGTCGATGACCGCGTCGGCGGCGGAGAGGGTCTGGCGGGCGCGGATGCGCTTGTAGTGGTTGTAGACGGCGACCGAGAGCGCCTTCTTCGCGGGCTCCTGCCCGATGACGTACTCCTCGAGGAAGGAGAAGATCTCCTTCGGCTTCGGCAGGTCGAACTCGGAGGTCGTCTCCTCGCCCGCTTCGGCGAGGCGCTCCTCGATGATCTCGTTGCACAGCTCGACGCACTCGTCGCAGATGTACACGCCGGGGCCCGCGATGAGCTGCTGCACCTGCTTCTGGCTCTTGCCGCAGAAGGAGCACTTGAGCAGGTCGGCGCTCTCACCGATCCTCGCCATGGCAACCCCTTTCACCCCTGGAAATTGGTTTCGAGCCTAACCCGAACCGCCGCGACCGGCTCGCACCCCGTGCAGAACCCCTCCGGCGTGCCGCCGACAGCAGACGGCCTACGCTGGATGCCGTGCAGAGCAGGGCGTCGCGCGTCGCGCGCGGGTGGATGGCGGGGTCGTTCGCGACCGGCGTCGCCGCGCTCGGGCACGGCCTCGCCGACGGCACGGCGCCGAGCGCCTTCGCGATCCTCAACGGCCTCGTCTTCGCGGGCATCGTCGGCACCTTCCTGGCGGGCAGACGGCCCTCGGTCGCCCGCCTCGCGGTCACCGTCGGCGCCGCCCAGGTCGCCTTCCACCTCGTGTTCTCCTGGCTCACCCCGGGCACCGCGATCGCGACGGGCCACCACGGCGCGTCCGAGCTGCTCGCGCCCGCCGTCGCGCACCACGGCGCCGATCCCGCGATGTGGCTCGCCCACCTCCTCGCGGGGGTCGCGACCCTCGTCTTCCTCGTGCGGGCCGAGCGCGCCCTGTGGAGCCTGCTCGCCGAGGCGCTCGAGGCCGCGACCGTGGCCCGACGCCCCGCGATCGCGACGCCGCCCCGGATCGCCCGCAGCGTCCCCGTCGACGCGCCGCGGCATCCGCTCTTCTTCGTCTTCCTCTCGTCGTTCTCTCTCCGCGGTCCTCCCGCCGTCGCCGGCGCCTGACCCGTTCACCGGAGCGGGTCGCTGTGGCGCGCCCACGACATCCGTCAACCGTGAACTGAGAGAAGAACCATGAAGAAGAAGTCCCTGTCCTACGCCGCCGTCGCCCTCGGCGCCGGCGCCCTGCTCGCCCTCGCGCCCGCCGTCGCGGCGAGCGCCCATGTCACGGCGAGCGCGAGCTCGACCGCGGCGGGCTCCTACACCGTCGTGACGTTCAGCATCCCCCACGGCTGCGAGGGGTCGCCGACGACGCAGGTGCGGGTCGAGCTGCCCGAGTCGATCCCGGCGGTCACGCCGACGGTCAACCCGAACTGGACGGTCGAGAAGACCGTCGAGCAGCTCGCCGAGCCGCTCGTCGACGCGCACGGCAACGAGATCGCCGAGCGGGTCGCGAGCGTCACCTACACCGCGATCGGCGACGGCCTCCCCGAGGGCTACCGCGACGCCTTCGAGCTGTCGCTGAAGCTGCCCGAGGGCGAGGCGGGCGACGTCGTCGAGTTCCCGACGTTCCAGGTGTGCGCCGAAGGGTCGACCGACTGGGTCGGCGACGAGGTGCCGTCGATCACGCTCACGGCGGCGACCGGGGGCGACTCCCACGGCGGCGACTCGGGGGGCGAGCACGCGGAGGGCGAGCATGCGGAGGGCGGCTCGGAGGGCGAGCACGCGGCGACCGGTGCGGGCGAGGACGTGCTCGCGCGCGTCTTCGGCGTCGCGGGGCTCGCGATCGGCGCCGCGGGCGTCGTGAT
>JAEWKY010000188.1 GCA_023457615.1 Actinomycetes bacterium
CGCCGCGACCTCCGCGCCGCGGGGCCCGACCGCCGCCCCTCGTCTCTAGCCCTCCCCGACCCGGAAGGATCCCATGGCCCCGGCCTCGCTCCACATCCCCTCGACGTCCCGCGTCGCGTCGTTCCCGCTCGGCGGCCTCGGCACCGGCACCGTCGGGCTCGGCTCCCGCGGAGAGCTGCGCGACTGGGAGATCTTCAACCGCCCCGGTCGTGGCGACGGTCTGCCGTACACCTTCTTCGCGATCCGCACGGAGTGCGACGGCGTCGTCGACGCCCGCGTGCTCGAGGGTCGGCGCAGCGGGCCGCACGAGAGCTCGCACGGCTACTTCCCCGGCGACCTCGCGGGCCTCCCCCGCTTCGCCGAGTCGACCCTCGTGGCCGATTACCCGCTGGCCCGCGTCGAGTTCCGCGACGCCGCGCCACCCGTCGAGGTCGCGCTCGAGGCATTCAA
The DNA here is from genome assembly GCA_023457615.1 of Actinomycetes bacterium. Taxonomy (GTDB): domain Bacteria; phylum Actinomycetota; class Actinomycetes; order Actinomycetales; family Microbacteriaceae; genus Pseudolysinimonas_A. Next base: position 451 of record JAEWKY010000188.1, read on the forward strand.
CCCGCTCGTGCCGCTCGACGCCGTCGAGAGCGCGATCCCGGGGGCGGTGCTCCGCTACGAGGTGACGAACCGCAGCGAGCTCCCCGTGCGCGTGACGATCGCCGGATCGCTCTTCAACGCGGTGGGCATCGACGGCTACGAGCTGTTCTTCTTCCCCCGCCAGCACGGTACGCCGCGGAACGAGTACCGCGTGGAACCGGGGCTTCGCGGCATCCACTGCTCGAGCGACCTGGCGCCGGACGACCGCCGCGCCGGCACGATGGCCCTCACCACCCGCGACGGGTCCGGGTCGGCCAAGCAGACCTGGCTCCAGGGCGCGTGGTGGGACGGGCCCCAGGACTTCTGGAACGAGTTCGTCGCCGACGGCACGCTCGCCCTCGAGTCGGCGCCGCCCGGCGCGGCGGGTCCGCTCTCGGAGCCGAGCGGCATCCAGGTGGGGTCGCTCGCGATCGAGCACGAGCTCGCGCCGGGTGAGACGCGGGCGTTCGAGTTCGCCCTCACCTGGCACTTCCCCCACCGTCCGCGCGCGTGGGAGGGGCACATCATCCTCGACGACCCGCACGCGTCCGAGATCGTGCGGAACCACTATGCGACCGTGTTCGAGGATGCGTGGCACGTCGCACGCCATCTCGCCGAGTCCGGCGAGGCGCTCGAGGCGACGACGCGGCAGTTTTCCGACGCCCTGCACGGCGGCACGCTCCCGGTCGCGGTCCGCCAGGCCATCGCCGCCGGGCTCGCCTCGGCCCGCAGCGCGACGTGCTTCCGTCTCGAGGACGGCACCTTCGCCGCGTGGGAGGGCACGTTCGACCACGCGGGGAGCTGCGAGGGAACGTGCACGCACGTCTGGAACTACGCGCAGACGATCGCGTTCCTCTGGCCGGAGCTCGAGCGCTCGGCGCGCCGCGTCGAGTTCCTGCTCGAGACGGACGAGCACGGTGACATGGCCTTCCGCACCAACCGCATCTTCGGCGGAGCGAAGTGGGACATGCTGCCGGCCGTCGACGGCCAGCTCGGCACGGTCGTGCGGCTGTACCGCGAGTGGGCGTTCTCCGGCGACGACTCGTTCCTGCGCGAGGTCTGGCCGGCCGCCGTCCGCGCCCTCGAGTACGCGTTCGGCGCGTGGGACTCCGACGGCGACTCGGTGCTCGACTCCGAGCAGCACAACACCTACGACATCGAGTTCCACGGGCCGAACTCGCTCACCAACAGCGTGTTCTTCGCCGCGCTCGAGGCCGCCGCACGACTCGCGGAGCATCTCGGCGAGACCGAGCGCGCCGCGGGCTACCGCGAGCGCGCCGCCGTCGGATCGCGGCGGATGGACGAGCTCCTCTGGAACGGCGAGTACTACGGGCAGGCGCTCGACGATCTCGATGCGCATCGCTACCAGTACGGCACGGGATGCCTCGCCGACCAGGTCTTCGGCCAGTTCCTCGCGCATGTGACGGGACTCGGCTACGTCCTGCCCGAGGAGCACGTCCGCTCGGCGATCCGGGCCGTGCACGGCCACAACTTCCGCCGCGACCTGAGCGAGCATCACTCGGTGCAGCGCACGTACGCGCTCAACGACGAGAGCGGCCTGCTGCTGTGCACTTGGCCGCTCGGCGGCCGACCGCGGCTCCCGTTCGTGTACTCCGACGAGGTCTGGACGGGGATCGAGTACCAGGTCGCCGCCCATCTCGCCTACGACGGTCGGCGCGCCGAGGCGCTCGAGATCGTGGAGGCCGTGCGTGCCCGCCAGGACGGCGTCGTGCGCGACGCGTGGAACGACGTCGAGTGCGGCAACCACTACGCGCGCTCGATGGCGAGCTGGGCCCTGCTCCCGGCGTGGAACGGCGTGCGCTGGCACGCCCCCGACGCCGCCCTGCACCTCGACCCGGGTGCCGAGTCCGGTCGCACGCTCTTCACCACGTCCACCGGATGGGGCGTCATCGACACCGATCTCGCGGCGGGCCGTGCGCGGTTCGAGGTGCGGGGCGGGCGGCTCGCCGCCGCTCGCGTCGTGGTCGGGCCGACGACGATCCACCGCGCGCTCGACCTGGGACCGGGCGAGACCGCGGAGGTGACGTGGTGACGACCACCCCGGGCCTCGGGGAGCTCCGCCGGCTGTTCGCGTGGGAGCCCGACGCCCGCCCCTGGCACGTGAACGACCACGCGCTCGTGCGCGGGGCGGACGGGACCTGGCGGTTCTGGGGCATCGTGTGGCCCGATCCCGGTCACGGCGACCTCGAGACGATCGCGCTCGGCGAGGCCACGGCGCCGCACTGGACGGGACCGTGGACCCCCCGGGAGTCCTCGGTGCGCCTCGATCCCGAGCGCGGGGAGACGGTGCTCTGGGCTCCGCACGTCGTGCGCCTCGACGACGGGTACGCGATGGCGCTCGCCACCGGTGGTGCCGATCTCTCGTCGTGGGGCATCACGATCCTCCGCTCCACGGATCTCGAGCACTGGGTCCGCGACCCCGCACCGCTGTTCTCCGACGGCTTCCAGGCGCGCGACCCCATGCTGCTCTGGATTCCGGAGGAGAGCGCCTGGGCGGTGTACTACACCGCGACGGAGGCGCCCGAGGGCGGCCGCCACGTCGTGGCCGCGCGACTGAGCCGCGACGGCCTGCGCACCGCCGAGGAGCGGCGCCTGGTCTACGTCGACGATCACGCGGGTACCGAGTACGGTCCGACGGAGTCGCCGTTCGTCGTGCGGCACCGCGACCGCTACCTGCTCTTCCTCGGCCCGCGCCCGTACGACGAGCCGAGCGACGCCCAGCCGAACTGGGAGCACCCGGGCTACGACGGCACCGACGTCATCGCGGGCTCCGCGTGGGATGCCTTCGCGGGTGCGGCCGTGGCCCACCTCCCGCTCCACGCCCCGGAGATCGTCGAGACGCCGGACGGACTCGTCATCACCCACGGCGGCATCCGGCGCGGAGGGCTGTGGGCCGCGTCGCTCGACCTCGACGCGCTGCTCGGCGGCTCCCCGTGAGTCCCCTCGCCCTCGGCGTGGACGTCGGCACCTCGAGCACCAAGGGGGTGCTCGTCGACGAGCACGGACGCATCCGCGCGCGCGCGACCAGGGCTCACGACGTGCGGCGCCCGCGCTCGGGTCACGTCGAGATGGATGCCGAGACCTGGTGGGAGGAGTTCGTCGCGATCGCGGCCGAGCTCACGCGGGACGGCGAGATCACGGTGGACGCCGTGGGCGTGAGCGGAATGGGGCCGTGCGTCGTGCTCACCGACGAGAGCGGCCTCCCGCTGCGGCCGGCGATCCTCTACGGCGTCGACACGCGCGCCGGCGAGCAGATCGCGCGATTGACCCGAGAGCTCGGCGCCGACGCCATCCTCGAGCGAGGCGGATCGCATCTGACGAGCCAGGCCGTCGGTCCGAAGCTCCTCTGGGTCGCCGAGAACGAGCCCGAGGTCGCCCGCCGCGCCCGTCGTCTGTTCATGCCCGCCTCGTGGCTCGCGTACTGCCTCACGGGCGAGTACCGGCTCGACGTGCACTCGGCGAGTCAGTGCACGCCGCTCTTCGACCGGCACTCGCTCTCCTGGTACGAGCCGTGGGCACGGCTCGTCGCACCCGATCTCCCCCTCCCCCGGCTCGGCTGGCCGGGAGAGGTGGCCGGCACCGCGCGAGGCGACGTGCCCGGCATCCCCGCGGGGACGCCCGTGACGATCGGGACGATCGACGCGTGGACCGAGGCGCTGAGCGTGGGCGCCGCGAGCCCGGGGGATCTCATGCTCATGTACGGCACGACGATGTTCCTCGTGGCGACCACCGCGGCGCCTGCCGTGGGCCCCGGGCTCTGGGGCACCTGCGGGGTGCTGCCGGGCACGTGGAGCCTCGCGGGCGGGATGGCGACGTCCGGCGCCGTCACCGCGTGGATCACCGAGCTCACCGGCGCCGACCACGCCACCCTCTCGGCCGAGGCGGTGACGTCGGGACCGGGTGCGCGCGGCATCCTGATGCTCCCGTACTTCGCCGGCGAGCGCACCCCCCTCGACGACCCTGCGGCGCGCGGGGAGATCGTCGGCCTGTCGCTCGAGCACACGCGAGGCGACCTCTACCGCGCGGCGCTCGAGGCGACCGGCTTCGCCGTGCGGCACATCCTCGAGGCGCTCGCCGCCGCCGGCGTCGACGTGAGTCGCGCGGTCGCGGTCGGCGGAGGCGCCTCGGGCGGACTGTGGCCCCGGGTGGTGAGCGACATCACGGGCATCCGTCAAGCGCTGCCGGCCGAGACGGTCGGCGCGAGCCTCGGTGCCGCCTTCCTCGCCCACGGACTCCTCGGGTCGCCTCGGATCGAGGACTGGAACCCGAGCGTCGCCGTCCTCGAGCCCGACCCGTCGCTGCGCGACCTCTACGACCTGCGATACCGCGCCTACCGCGATCTCTATCCGGCGACACGGGCGATCGTGCACGCTCTCCCGCCCGCCGACGCCCCGACCCCGCCCAGCCCAGAACGGACATCATGACCACCGGCTACACCCTCCCCGCCCTTCGCCCGCGTCCCGCGGCCGAGCCACGCACCGCCTACCTCGTCGCGAGCGGCGACCTGCGGGAGTCCGCGAACGTCGCCGGGTGGCCGGCGCAGGCCGCGGCCGAGCACGCGATCATCGCCGCGGTCGAGGCCCACGGCTGGCGCGTCGTGCGGGCTCACGACGTCGACCCGGCCACCGGCCACGGCTTCATCTCCAGCCAGCGCCAGGGGCTCGAGGTGTTCCGCGCCATCCCGGAGGACGCTCCGCTCATCGTCGCCGAGGCGGTGTGGCAGTACAGCCATCACGTGCTCGCCGGGCTGCGCACCCACCGCGGGCCCATCCTGACCGTCGCGAACTTCGCCGGCGAGTGGCCGGGGCTGGTCGGACTGCTCGGCCTCAACGCCGGCCTCACGAAGATGGGCACGCCGTACTCCACGATCTGGAGCGTCGACTTCGCCGACGACTGGTTCCACGAGGGGATCCGGTCGTGGCTGCCCGATGGCGTCATCGCCCCCCCCGCGCCCCCCCTGCGCGCGCTCCCCCGGGCCCCCGGGGGGCC
>JAEWKY010000189.1 GCA_023457615.1 Actinomycetes bacterium
GGAGTCTCGACGGGCTCGGGAACCCAGATCCCCCACAGCGCGTCGGCGAGCGGGAAGCGCGGCTCGGCGTGGCCGTTGCACATGACGGCGATCGTCGTCTCGCGCTCGGCCCTGGCCTCCGCCGCCCTCGGACTCTCCCGCGTCGCGGCACGCGTGGTCGCGGAACGCGGAGCGCTGCTCGCCCCGGGGTTCGACGGCCGGTCCGTCGCGTCCGACGGCTTCCATCCCGACGCCGCCGGCTACGAGCGGATGGCGCAGGGCGTCGCCGCCGTCGTCGCCTCAGCGGCGCTCGTCCCCTGATCCCCCACCCGCCGTAGACTGGAGGGGTCCCCACCCCTTCTCTCCGAGGAGCACCGTGCCCACGATCGTCGTCGAGGTCATGCCCAAGGCGGAACTGCTCGACCCGGCTGGCAAGGCCGTCGCCGGGTCGCTCCGCCGCGAGGGCGGCAGCCCGTTCACCGACGTGCGCATCGGCAAGCGCTTCGAGCTCACGGTCGAGGGCGAGGTCACGGATGCCGTGCTCGCGCAGGCGCACAAGCTCGCCGACGAGCTGCTGAGCAACTCCGTCATCGAAGACGTCGTCAAGGTGACGGTGGCCTGATGCGGATCGGCGTCGTCACCTTCCCCGGCTCGCTCGACGACCGCGACGCGCAGCGTGCCGCGCGCATCGCGGGCGCCGAGCCCGTCGCCCTCTGGCACGGCGACCACGACCTCCAGGGCGTCGACGCGATCGTGCTGCCGGGAGGCTTCTCCTACGGCGACTACCTGCGCTGCGGCGCGATCGCGGCCCGCTCGCCGATCATGACCGAGGTCGTCGCCGCGGCGAACTCCGGCATGCCCGTGCTCGGCATCTGCAACGGCTTCCAGGTGCTCGTCGAGGCGCACCTGCTGCCCGGCGGCCTCATCCGCAACGACCACGGCGACTTCATCTGCCGCGATCAGGGGCTGCGCGTCGAGAACGCGTCGACCGCGTGGACGAACGGCTTCTCGGTCGGCGACGAGATCACCATCCCGCTCAAGAACGGCGAGGGCGGCTACATCGCCGACGCCGAGACGCTCGCCCGGCTCGAGGGCGAGGGGCTCGTCGCGTTCCGCTACACGGGGCTCAACCCGAACGGCTCGGCGAACGACATCGCGGGGCTCACGAACGCCGCGGGCAACGTCGTCGGCCTCATGCCGCATCCCGAGCACGCCGTGGAGCCGGGCTTCGGTCCCGACACCCCGGCCGCGATGCGCTCGGGCGTCGACGGCCTGACGTTCTTCACGAGCGTCCTGCGCTCGACGCTCGCGCGCGCGTGAGGCCCCGCAGCCTCTTCCGCCTCGTCGCGATCGCGGAGGCGATCACCTGGACCCTCCTCCTCGGCGGTCTCGTGCTGCGCGCGACGACGGGCTGGGCGCTCGGCGTCACGATCGGCGGAGGCATCCACGGCTTCGTCTTCCTCGCCTACGCCGCGACGGCGCTGCTCGTCGGCATCGACCGTCGCTGGCCCGCCGGGCTCGTCGTGCTCTCGGTCGCGGCGGCGATCGTGCCGTACGCCACGATCCCCGTCGAGCGCGCCCTCGACCGCCGGGGGCGTCTCGCCGGCGACTGGCGGCTCGAGCGCGACGCGACGGGCGACCGCACGCCGCTCGACGGTCTCGTGCGCTGGTTCGTGCGGCGCCCCGTGCTGCTGCTCGTGGTCGCCGCGGTCGCCGTCGTCGCGATCTTCGCGGTGCTGCTGCTCATCGGGCCGCCCGGCGGTCGCTGATCCTCCTCCCCCGATCACGCCCGGCCGTCGAACTCCCGGGTCGCTCTGGCCCCGCTCAGAGCGACCGGCGATACTGACACCGCGGTGACCATGACCGAACCCCAGGTGTGGGTGCTGATCGGCGTCTTCGCCGCGAGCATCTTCGGAATGCTCACCATCGTGTCGACGCTCTTCCTCCGCGTCGTCCGCACCGAGATCCGCAGCGAGGTCGGGGTGCTCCGCGGAGAGATCGGGGCGTTCCGGGCCGAGGTCGGCGGACGCTTCGACCGGCTCGAGCAGCGCGTCGACGGTCTCGACCGCGACGTGCAGACGCTCGTCAAGCACACCTTCGGCATCGACCGCGGCTGACCCCGTGACGGCGGTCTAGCGTCCCGCGGTGAGCAGCACCGAGAACAGCAGCACCATCCACCCGGCCGTGAGGCCGAGCGCGACCATGAGAGCGACGATCGCGCCCACGCCGACTCCCCGTCGGCTGAGGATGCCCTGGTCGAGCCGCCGCGCGCGCGTCGCGACCACCTCACCGGGGGCGGCGCGCTCGTCCCGGTACCGCGACGCCTGCCGCACCGCCTTGCCGCCGAGCACCGCGACGAGCTGCTCGACGCGCGCCCAGGCCGCGGGATCCGCGAGGTCCCACGGCGTCGGCGAGAACACGGTGAGCCGGTCGTCGGCGAGCTCGACGTCGAGATCGCCCGTGGAGTCGATGAGCAGCGCCATGACGTCGGGGGTGAACAGGTAGCGCGCATCCCGGCCGTAGCCGTCGGGGGCGTAGAGCGCGAAGTGCGTGTCGAAGTCGCCCTCGAGACTCACCCGCTGGCCGGCGTCGATGCTGATCGGGAGGCTCGAGCGCATCCCGTCGTTCGCGACGGCGTCGACCACGACGTGCGGCATCGGCCGCGGGAGCCGGATCGAGAGGAAGCCGTAGTCGACGGGGATCGGCGTCGCGAGGTTCATCGTCACGGTCGAGGAGCCGAACTGCTCGGTGCGGGTTCCGCCGACGACGCCCGCGAGATTGCCGAACTCGAAGCCGGCGGCCGTCACGAGTCCCGTCACGGCACCGCCCGAGATCGCGCCGAACACGGCCCCCGAGATCGTCGGCGCGGGGGCGTCGGCGACGTACGACCAGCCGCGTCTCGACGCCTCCGCCGCCGGATCGAGTCGCGTCACGCCGCCCCGCGCTCCCACGCCGTGCGGATGAGGCGCTCGAGCACCGACAGGTCGACGGCAGCCAGCCGCTTCAGGTAGAGGCAGACCCGACTCGTCGAGTGCGGGCCGAGCTCGGCGAAGAGCGGATCGGTCGGACCCTCCGTCTCGTCGAAGACGCCGTAGAGCGTGAGCTGCGCCTTCCGGGGCGAGAAGCCGAGCACGAGCAGGTCGTAGGTCTCGCTCTTCGTGGAGTACGGCTTCGAGCCGAACCCGACGATCGCGGGCCCCCACATGACGGCGGGCGCTCCCGTGACGCGCTCGATGAGCTCCCGCAGGACGTGACCCTCGGCGCGGCGGCGGGCATCCGGAACCGCATCGAGGAACACGGTGACGTCCTCGCCGGTGGGCTGCGTCGCGATCGCCATGCCCGTCAGGGTAGTGCCGCGGCGGTCGCCGATCGTCGTCGGAGGACGGAGCGAGGTGCGACGGAGCCGACAGAACCCCTACGAGACGTCGCGCCGCCACGTCGTCAGCGAGCCGATGAGGCCGAAGACGAGGGCGAAGCCGGCGAGCACGAGGCCGCCCTGCCACCACTCGAGCGGAGCGGCGCCGCCCGTGGCCCCGGCGAACACCGAGAAGAAGCTCGCTCCGACGAGGGCGTCGCCCGCGGCACCGGGCAGGAAGCGGCCCACCTCGTCGAGCCCGTCGACGAACGCCGCCGCCGTGCGCAGGAGCGGCTCGACGAACTGCGTGAAGGCGAGGATGGCGACGATCGACCCGATCTGGCTCGGGATCATGACGCCGACGCCGACGCCGACGAGCCCCCAGATCGCCATCGCGAGCACGATGCGGGCGAGCAGCAGCCACGTGTCGCCGTCGTCGAGCGTCGTCGGCTGGTCGTTGGCGGCGAGCACGGGCGCGCCGAGGCCGACCGACGCGACGAGCCCGATGAGTCCGTAGAGCGCGCCGAGGAACAGCGCCACGGTCGCCTTCGCGGCGAGCACGACGCCGCGGTGCGGGGTCGCGAGGAAGACCGTGGCGAGCGTGCGGTGCCGCACCTCGCCCGTGATCGACATCGCGCCGAAGATCACCGGGAAGACGAAGCCCGTCGCCGTCGTCATCGAGTAGATGAGCGGTGCCAGGTCGATCGGCAGCGGACCGTCGGCCTCGGGCGAGAGCGTGAGCGCGAAGCCGATGCCCACGGCGCTGATGCCGACGTAGCCGAAGAGGATGAGGCCGAGCACCCACCACAGCCGGGTGCTGAAGACCTTGCGGAACTCGGCGCCGACGGCGCGCACGAACTCGCTCATCGACGGCCCCCTTCCGCGCCGCGCTCCGGATCGGCGACGAGCGCGAGGAACTCGTCCTCGAGTCCGGCTCCGGAGGCCGCGAGCGCGCTGAGCGCGACGCCGGCGCCCAGCGCGAGGCGTCCGACCTCGGCGGGCTCGAGGTCGACGGCGAGACCCTCGGCGCTCGCACGGTAGGTGTGGCCCGCCGCGGCGAGCGCGCGCGCGAGGGCGTCGCGGTCGGGCGCGTCGACGATCGACGATCCCGTCGCCGTGCCCTCGAGAGCGCTGAGGGGTCCGACGAAGCGCAGCCGTCCGCCCGCGATGACGACGACGTCGTCGACGGTCTGGCGCACCTCGGAGAGCAGGTGCGACGAGACGAGGATCGTGCGCCCCTCGGCGGCGAGGGCCTGCAGGAAGGTGCGGATCCAGCGGATGCCCTCGGGGTCGAGTCCGTTGATGGGCTCGTCGAGCACGAGCACGCCCGGGTCGCCGAGCAGCGCCGTCGCGAGGCCGAGGCGCTGCTTCATCCCGAGCGAGTAGCCGCCGACGCGGCGGTCGGCGTAGGGCCCCATGCCGGTCTGCTCGAGCACCGCCTCGACGCGGGAGAGCGGGATGCCGGCCGCGGTCGCGACGACGGCGAGGTGGGCGCGACCGGAGCGGCCCGGGTGGAAGGCCGCCTCGAGCGACGCCCCCACGGTGCGCATCGGGGTGTCGAGGTCGCGGTAGCGCCGCCCGCCGATCGTCGCCGTGCCGCTCGTGGCGGCGATGAGGCCGAGCAGCATCCGCAGCGTGGTGGTCTTGCCGGCGCCGTTCGGTCCGAGGAATCCGGTCACCCGGCCGGGCTCGACCGTGAAGTCGAGGTCGGACACGGCGGCGACCGATCCGAATCTCTTGGTCACCCCGTCGAAGACGAGCGTCTGTCCCTGCGTCATCGTGTCCTCCCAGATGGTCGGTGGCGCGTGATCACCAACCTACTGACGAGGATCGGTCGGCGACTCCCCCTCAGGGGGGAGACCACGGCCTGCACAGGTGGACCGACCCGACTATCCCCCGATATGGGGCCAGGCTCTCCACCGGCGGCTGAGCGAGGGTCGCCCGACGGTCGAGATCCCCGGAATCCCGGGCTTCGGGGGCCGCGCCCCGCGCGCCGCGGAGGTGAGGAGTGTTCGGAAAAGCGAACGAGCGACCCTCAACTCCGGCCACCCCCCGGATTGACCGTGCCGTCGCTCCCGGGTTCGTCTGGGACTGCCGGTGCGCCGCGCGACCGGCTGGGGACCTCGTGTCGCCGCGCGGCGGTCCGGGGACACAGATCCGATCAAGGGGGATATCCACCATGCAACCGACCACGGGGACGCGACCCGGAGCTCACCGCCCGCGTCGCGTCCTCGCCGCAACCGCGGCACTCGCACTCGGCACCGGCCTCGGGCTCGCCCCGGTGGCCGGTGCCTTCGCCGCTCCCGGTGACGAATCGCACGCCTCGGCGGCCGTCGTCTCGGGCTCGCTCCTCGCGGGTCTCCCCGCGGGGACGCTCGCGCTCCTCGGCACCTCGGAGGCGTCGAACGACGGCACCCAGCCGACCCAGCTCGAGCAGAATCCGCTCGACGCGTCGGTGCTGCAGGCGCTCACGGTCGATCTCGGCGGCGGCATCCAGGTGCCGCTCACGCTCGGCGACGTCGGCGCGCTGCAGTCCTACGCCCGCGC
>JAEWKY010000190.1 GCA_023457615.1 Actinomycetes bacterium
CGGCAGGCGCGCGCGCCGGGCCGCGGCGTAGGCGGGCGCCGACGCGTAGCCGCCGAAGCCGACCACGACCTCCACGCCCCGATCGCGCAGGATGCCGCCCACCTGGTCGACGGACGCGCGCCACCGCGCCGGGAAGCGCAGCGCATCGCGGTTCGGTCGGCGCGGGAACGGCAGTCTCGGCACCGGGACGAGCTCGTACCCGCGCTCCGGCACGAGCCGGGCCTCGAGTCCCTCGACGGTGCCGAGCACGAGCACCTCGGCGTCGGGCTCGCGCTCGCGCAGCCGGTCGGCGGTGGCGAGCAGCGGGTTGACGTGCCCGGCGGTGCCGCCGCCGGCGAAGAGGTAGGTCGTCACGGAACGATTCTGCGCGATGCGCCGCGGACCACGGGCATGTCGTCGGCGAGGGAATGCGGGCGCTTCCGGGCGAACGACAGCACGACGCCGATCGCCGTCATCGTCGTGAGCAGCGCCGAGCCGCCCGAGGAGACGAGCGGGAGCGGGACGCCGAGGACGGGCAGCACGCCCAGCACCACCGCGATGTTGACGAGCGCCTGCCCGATGATCCAGACCATGATCCCGGCGGTGGCGACCTTGGCGTACGGGTCGCGCACCATCTTGATGATGCGCACGAAGCAGTAGGCGAGCATCACGAAGAGCGCCAGCACGATGAGACAGCCGAGCAGCCCGAGCTCCTCGCCGATGATCGCGAAGATGAAGTCGTTGTCGGCGGCCGGGATCCACGACCACTTGCCGGCCGAGTTGCCGAGCCCGACGCCCGTGAGCCCGCCGTGGGCGAGCGCCTCCCAGCCGTGCACCGTCTGCCAGCAGTCGCCGCCGAGCAGCGCGGGATCGACGCAGCCGGAGAGCCAGGCGTCGATGCGGTTGCGGCGCGACATCGTGAGCGTCGCGACGAACGCGACGACGACGGCGAGCACCGCGAGGACGAACCCGAGGTGGCGCATCCGCACGCCCGCGAAGAACGCGACGCCGAGCACCGCGAGGATCATGATCGACGCCGAGCCGAGGTCGCGCCCGCCAAGCACGAGGCCGATCGCGACCGCGACGACGGGTCCGGCGGGCACGAGCACGCGCCGCCAGTCGTCGAAGTCGACGGAGCTCTTGACCAGGATCCACGGCAACCAGAGCACGAGGGCGAGCTTGATGAGTTCGGAGGGCTGCACCGTGAAGGCTCCGAAGTCGACCCAGCCGCGGTTGCCGCCGATCTCGATGCCGAGATCGGTGAAGACGAGCAGCTGGAGGGCGACGCCGACCACGAGCACGAGCCCCGCCCAGCGCTTCCAGAACATGACGGGCGCGCGCGCCGCGAGCAGCATGAGCGGGAGGCCGATGACGGCGTAGAGGCCCTGGCGCGCGGCGCGCGCGAAGAAGTCGCCGTCGCCGATGCGCGACTCGATCGACGACGACGAGAGCACCATGACGAGGCCGAAGACGAGCAGGAAGAGCGCCGTGCCGAGCAGCAGGAAGTACTCGCGCGTCTCGGCGCGGAACAGCGTGCGCACCGCCACGAGCGCGATCGGCGGACGCTTCTCGGCGGGGGGCTCAGCCCGGGGGCGACCCGGGCGCGGGGCGGTCGGACGCCGATCCGGGGTCCTGTCGATCCGGGTCATCCGCACCTCCCGTCCACTCCCGCACCGCGTCGGCGAACCGGCGACCCCGGTCCGCGTAGTCGATGAACTGGTCCATCGACGCCGCCGCGGGGGCGAGCAGCACGACGTCCCCCGCTCGCGCGAGCGACGCCGCCGCACGCACCGCGGCGAGCATCACCTCAGTCTCGGACTCCTCGACCTCGACCACGGGGACGCCGGGCGCGTGTCGCCGGAACGCCTCGCGGAGCGCGTCGCGGTCGATGCCCACGAGGATCGCCCCGCGCAGGCGGGCGGCGTGACGCCGCACGAGGGGCGCGGGGTCGACGCCCTTGAGCAGCCCGCCCGCGATCCAGACCACCGAGTCGAAGGCCGCGAGGGCCGCGTCGGCGGCGTGCGCGTTCGTGGCCTTCGAGTCGTCGACGTAGCGCACGCCCTCCGCCTCGAGCACGAGCTCGGTGCGGTGCCGATCGAGCGAGAAGCCGCGCACGGCATCCCGGATCGCCGCCGGGGAGACGCCCGCCGCCCGCGCGAGCGCCGCCGCCGCGAGCGTGTTGGCGATGCCGTGCGGCGTCGCGAGCCCCGCCGCGCGGAGGTCGTCGAGCGTCGCGAGCTCGAGCGCCGAGTTGCGGCGGTCGTCGAGGAAGGCGCGGTCGACGAGGATGTCCTCGACGAGCCCGAGGTCGCTCGGACCGGGCATCCCGAGCGTGAACCCGATCGCGCGGGCGCCCTCCTGCACCTCGGCGTCCTCGACCATCTCGCGCGTCGCGAGATCGGCCTGGTTGAACACGCACGCGACGCGCGTGTTCGCGTAGACCTTCGCCTTCGCGTCGCGATAGGCCCGCGTCGAGCCGTGCCAGTCGAGGTGGTCGTCGTCGAGGTTGAGGCACACGCTCGCGAGCGGCGCGAGCTCGCCGCCCGCGTTCGCGTTGACCCAGTGCAGCTGGTAGCTCGACAGCTCGACGACGAGCACGTCGAACCCCGCGGGGTCGCGGATCGCGTCGAGCACCGGGATGCCGATGTTGCCCGCGGGCGCCGCGCGCAGCCCCCCGGCGACGAGCATCGTCGCGGTGAGCTGCGTCGTCGTCGTCTTGCCGTTCGTGCCCGTGATGCCGATCCACTCGACGGGCGTCCCGTCGGCGCGCGGCACCTTGTCGCGCAGCCGCCAGGCGAGCTCGATGTCGCCCCAGATCGGGATGCCGCGCTCCTGCGCCCAGAGCACGAGCGCGTGATCGGGGTGGTAGCCGGGCGAGACCACGACGAGCTCCGGCTCGAACGCCGGGAGGGCCGCGGGGATCGTCGCCTCGTCGGGGTGGAGCTCGAGCGTCGCGCCGATGACCTCGAGCAGCTGCGCGTGCTCGTCGGAGGCCTTCGCCGCCACGACCAGCACGCGCGCGCCGAGCTCGACGAGCGTGTCGGCGACCGCGAAGCCGGTCACGCCGACGCCGAGCACGGCGACGCGCAGCCCCGACCAGTCGGCGTGCCAGCTGGTGAGGGTCGAGAGCTCCCGGGTCAGCGCCCGCTCCTGTTCACCGGCTGACCCACTCGAGGTAGAACAGGCCGACGCCCACCGCGACGAAGAGCCCGGCGATGAGCCAGAACCTCACGACGACGGTGATCTCCTCCCAGCCCTTGAGCTCGAAGTGGTGATGGAGCGGACTCATCAGGAAGACCCGCCGCCCCGATCCGTAGATCCGCTTCGTGACCTTGAACCAGACCCGCTGGATGATGACGGAGCTCGTCACGATGATGAACAGGCCCGCGATGAGCACGAGGAGGAGCTCCGTGCGGCTGAGGATGGCGAGGGCCGCGAGCGCGCCGCCGAGCCCCATGGATCCCGTGTCGCCCATGAAGATCTTCGCCGGGGTGGTGTTCCACCAGAGGAAGCCGATGAGGGCGCCGCAGAGCGCCGCGGCGGCGACCGCGAGGTCGAGCGGATCGCGCACCTCGTAGCACTTGTAGTAGTCGTCGCCCGAGATGACGTTGACGTTGAAGCACGACTGGTTGGCCTGCCAGAAGCCGATGAAGATGTAGGCCGAGATCGCGAAGATCGCCGCGCCGCTCGCGAGGCCGTCGAGGCCGTCGGTGACGTTGACGGCGTTCGAGGTGCTCGCGGTGATCACGTTCACCCAGAGCACGAAGAGCACGAAGCCGATGACCGACCCGAACGCGAAGAGGTTGAGCCAGCCGATGTCGCGCACGCCCGAGATGAACGTCGACGCGGGCGTCAGGTCGTTCTCGTCGCGGAAGTTCTCGGTGATCGCGAGCACCGCGAAGACCGTGCCGACGATGATCTGACCGGCGATCTTCGTCCAGCCGCCGATGCCGAGGCTGCGCTGCTTGCGCGTCTTCGTGAAGTCGTCGATGAAGCCGAGCAGACCGAGCCCGCCCGCCATGCCGAAGACGAGCACGCCGACCATGGTCCACGGCACGCCGGCGACCCAGTGCCCGACGAGGTAGCCGAGGAACGCGCCCGCGAGGAAGATGATGCCGCCCATCGACGGCGTGCCGCGCTTGGCGTGATGCGTCTGCGGGCCGTCGTCGCGGATGAACTGACCCCAGCCGATGCGCTTGAACAGGCGGATGAACAGCGGCGTGAGGAAGAGCGTGAAGAACAGCGAGAATCCGCCGGCGATGAGCAGCGCGATCACGTCGTCACACCTCCGAGCCGGTCGCCGAGGAAGCGCAGACCGGCCGACTTCGACGACTTGACGAGCACGACGTCGCCGGGCTGGAGCATCCCACGAAGGAGATCGTAGGCGGCCTCGGGGTCGGCGACGAACACCGACTCCCCGTCCCACGATCCCTGCAGGCCCGCCGCCGCGTGGATCCGCTTCGCGCGCTCCCCGACGACGACGAGCTGCGCGATGTTGAGCCGCACCGCGAGCAGCCCGATGCGGTCGTGCTCCTCGTCGGCGAACTCGCCGAGCTCCGCCATCTCGCCGAGCACCGCGATCGAGCGCCCGCCCGGCGGGGTGATCTGCGCGAGGGTCTTGAGCGCGGCCGACGTCGAGTCGGGGCTCGCGTTGTAGGCGTCGTTCACGACCGTCACGCCGCCGCCCGGTTCGAGCACCTGCATGCGCCAGCGCTCGGCGAGCGGGACGGCCTCGATCGCGGCGATCGCGCGACCGACCGGCACGCCGAGCTCGCGCGCGGCGCCGAGCGCGGCGAGGGCGTTCGCGACGTGGTGCTCGCCGAGGATGCGCAGCGCCACCGGATGCCGCGCGCCGTCGGCGAGGTAGTCGAACGCCGTGCCGGCCGAGGTCGCCCGCACGTCGTCGGCCCGCAGGTCGTTCGCCGCGCCGAGGCCGAACCTCACGACGCGCGCCGCCGTCATGCCCGCCATCTCCGCCACGCGCGGGTCGTCGCCGTGCAGCAGCGCGACCGCGGTCTCGGGGAGGTCGACGACCATCTCCGACTTGGCCCGCTGCACGGCGTCGATGCCGCCGAACTCCCCCGCGTGGGCGAGCCCGACCTTGAGGACGATCCCGATGTCGGGCGTGACGATCGACACGAGCCGCGCGATCTCGCCGATCTTCGAGGCTCCCATCTCGACGACGAGGTACTCGGTCGACTCGTCGACGCGCAGCATCGAGATCGGCGCGCCGACGTGGTTGTTGAACGATCCCTCGGGCGCGACCGTCGGCCCCTCCGCGGACAGGATGGCGCGCAGCAGGTTCTTCGTCGTCGTCTTGCCGTTCGAGCCCGTGACGGCGACGACGCGGAGCCTGCCGAGCGCCCGCACACGGGCGACCACGAGCCGGGCGAGCGCCGCGAGGGCCGCGACGCCGTCGTCGACGACGATCGCGGGCGCGGTCACGCCGGGATCGCGCTCGGCGATGA
>JAEWKY010000191.1 GCA_023457615.1 Actinomycetes bacterium
CCCCGGCCCCCCCCCCCCCCCCCCGCCCGGCCCCCCCGGGGGGGGGGGGGGGGAGGCCCAGGCCCGCCGACGGGACGGCGCCTGGCCCTGGGTCTTCGTGCTCCCCCTCCTCGTCGGCATCGGCACCTTCTACGTGTGGCCGATTCTCCAGACCCTCTACTTCTCGTTCACCGAGTGGGGGATCTTCGGCGGCACGACCTGGACCGGGTTCGACAACTACCTGCGGCTCGTGAGCGACCCCAAGCTCTACGCGTCGATCGGCAACACCCTGCTCTACACGGCGATCGTGCTGCTCGCGGTGCCGATCGCCATCGTGATCGCGACGCTGCTCAACACGCCGGGCCTGCGCTTCGCGGCGCTCTACCGCGTGCTGTTCTTCCTGCCCTACATCGCGATGCCCACGGCGGTCGCGATGGTCTGGCGCATCATCTTCAACGGCGACTTCGGCGTCGTGAACCGCCTCCTCGCCCTCGTCGGGATCGACGGCCCGTACTGGACGAGCACTCCCGGGGTCGCCCTCGTCGCCGTCGCGATCGTCGGTCTGTGGTCGTCGCTCGGGCTCGCGATCGTCGTGCTGGGCGCGGGCCTCAAGACGATCCCTACGGAGTACTACGAGGCGGCGGAGCTCGACGGCGCGTCGCCCTGGCGGCGCTTCCGCTCGATCACCGTGCCGCTGCTCACCCCGAGCATCTTCTTCGTGACGGTCGTCACCTCGATCGCGAGCTTCCAGCTGTTCGACCTGCTCTACGCGATCCTCGGCAGCGCGAACCCGATCGTGCCGCGCAGCATGTCGCTCGTCTACTTCTTCTACCGCGAGGGCTTCGTGCTCGGCGACAAGGGGTATGCCGCCGCGATCGCGATCGTCATCCTGCTGTTCATCGGTCTCGCGACCTTCGTGCAGTTCCGCCTCCAGCGACGGTGGGTCGTCAATGACTGAGCTCTCCCCCCGACGGCGACGCGGCGGCCGCACGGGATCGCACGCGCTCGTGCACGTCGTGCTCGCGACCGGCGGCCTGCTCATGGCCTTCCCGTTCCTCTGGCAGATCCTGATGTCGCTGTCGACGAACGCGGAAGTGCAGAGCGTCACGCCGCACCTCTGGCCCGCGGAGCTGCAGTGGCAGAACTACGCCGTCGTGTTCGAGCGTCTGCCGTTCTTCTCGCAGCTGCGCACCTCGGTCGTGATCACGGTGATCCGCACGGTCGCGCAGATCCTGATCTGCACGCTCGCCGGCTACGCGTTCGCGCGCATGCGCTTCTGGGGCCGCGGCTATCTGCTCGGCATCGTGCTGTCGGTGCTCATGGTGCCGTCGCAGGTCTACCTGCTCTCGCAGTACCAGATCGTGCAGGGGCTCGGCTGGCTCAACACCCTGATCGGCATCGTCGCGCCGGGTCTGTTCAGCGCGTTCGGCACGTTCCTGATGTACACCGCGTTCCGCAACCTGCCCGACGAGCTCGAGGAGGCGGCGCGCATCGACGGGGCGTCGCCGCTGCGCATCTTCTGGAGCGTGATGTTCCCGCTCGTGCGGCCGAGCGTGAGCGTGCTCGCGATCCTCACGGCGCTGTGGTCGTGGAACGAGCTGCTGTGGCCGCTCGTCGTCACGACGTTCCAGGAGAACATGCCGCTCTCCGTCGGGCTCGCGACGCTCGTCGGCGACAAGAACAACACGAGCTACCCGGTGATCATGGCGGCGAGCGTGCTCGCGCTCGCGCCGATCCTGACGCTCTTCATCGTGCTGCAGCGCCGGGTGATCGACGGTCTCGCGTTCACGGGCATGAAGTGATCGCCGCGTCCAGCGCCGCGACTGCACCAAACGAGCGATCCGGATGATCGAGTCGAGCACTCTTCTTGGCGAACGCTCAGTCGCGCCGCCACGATAGACCGACCAGCACGAGAGGAACCTGACATGCGACGACGCACCACCTGGACCACCCTCGCCGTCGCGACGGCCGCCGCCGTCGCGCTCGCCGGCTGCGGCCCGACCGGCGCCACCGAGCTCGACCCCGACGCCGACGTGACGCTCACGTGGTGGACGGGGCAGACCGACGAGGCGCAGACCATCCTCGAGGGGCTGGCCGCCGAGTTCGAGGAGGAGCACCCGAACGTCACGATCGACATCTCCTCGGGCGCCTCGTCGACCGAGGAGCTCCTGCAGAAGCTCTCCGCGGGCTTCGCCAGCGGCACGCAGCCCAACATCTCGTACTCGTTCGGGTCGTGGGCGAGCGAGCTCGAGTCGTCGGGCCGCACGCTCGACATCCGCGAGCAGATCGGCGACCCGGCGCTCGGCTGGGACGAGTTCTCCGAGGCCGCGCGCGCGACGGTGCAGCCCACCGGGGAGGCCGTCATCGGCTTCCCGGCGCTCGTCGACAACCTCTCGCTCATCTACAACAGGACGGTCTTCGACGCCGCCGGCGTGGAGTACCCGACCGAGGACTGGTCGTGGGACGACTTCCGCGACGCCGCGCGCCGGCTGACCGACCCGGCGACGGAGACCTACGGCTACGCCTACTCGGTCTCGGGCTCGGAGGAGACGACCTGGCAGTTCTGGCCGCACCTGTGGCAGCGCGGGGGAGAGATCCTCTCCGACGACCAGGAGACCGCCGCCTTCGCGAGCGACGCGGGCGTCGAGGCGCTCGAGTTCCTCCGCTCGATGGCGGTCGACGACGGCAGCGTCTACCTCGACCAGACGGACACGAAGTTCGCGCAGCTGTTCGCCGCCGACCGCATCGGCATGATGACCTCGGGCCCGTGGCAGCTCTACGACCTCGGCACCGCCGGCACGGACTACGGGGTCGTCGCGCTCCCCGGCATCGAGGGCGACCACCAGACCGTCTCCGGTCCCGACATCTGGGCGCTCTTCGACACGCAGGACGTGAACGAGAACTACTGGGCGTTCGAGCTGCTCGCCTGGCTCACGGCGTCGGAGCAGGACGTGCGCTGGAACGTCGCGTTCGGCAACCTCCCGCTGCGGGCGAGCGAGATCGACTCGCCGGAGTTCCAGGCCCAGGTCGAGGCGCTCCCCGGCATCGACATCATGGCGGCCAACAACGAGAACGCCGTGCACTCCCGGCCGACCGTGCCCGGCTACGTCGGGCTCTCGGAGGCCATCGGCTCGGCGATCTCGCGCGTGCTCCAGGGACAGGGAACGCCCCGGGAAGCGCTCGAGGACGCCGCGCAGAAGGCCGACGAAGCCCTCTCCGGCAACTGCCCCACCCGCGGGGGGGGGGGGGG
>JAEWKY010000192.1 GCA_023457615.1 Actinomycetes bacterium
GTCGTCGTCGACGTGACCCGCGTCGTCGCCGGCCCCTACTGCGCGATGATGCTCGCCGATCTCGGTGCGACCGTCATCAAGATCGAGCATCCCGACGACCCCGACTACGCGCGCACCTTCCCGCCCCTCCTCCCGCCCGCGGACGGCGACGGCGAGCCGCTGTCCGGCTTCTTCGCCCAGTTCAACCGCAACAAGCTCGGGCTCACGGTGAACCTCCGGCACCCCGGCGGCGTCGCGCTGCTCGAGCGGCTCGTCGCGCGGGCCGACGTGCTCGTCGAGAACTTCCGCCCCGGCACGATGGAGAGGCTCGGACTCGGCTACGAGCGCCTGCGCGAGGTGAACCCGCGCCTCGTCTACGCGGCGCTGAGCGGCTTCGGCCGCACCGGCCCGTCGAGCAGCCGTCCCGCGTACGACAACAGCGGTCAGGCCACGGGCGGCCTGTGGTCGATGAACGGCCCGGCGGGCGGACCGCCGACGCGCGTCGGCACGATCATCGGCGACCTCTCGGCGAGCCTCTACGGCGCGATCGGGGTGCTCGCCGCGCTGCGGCACGCGGAGCGCACGGGCGAGGGCCAGGTCGTCGACGTCTCCCAGCAGGATGCCGTGCTGAGCCTCACCGAGAACGCGGTCGTGAACTACACCGCGACCGGCGTCGTGCCCGCGCCGCTCGGGAACCAGCATCCGTTCGTGCGCCCCTACGAGGCGTTCCCCTGCCGCGACGGGTTCGTCTTCTTCGGCGGCTACACCGACAAGTTCTGGAGGATCGCGTGCGACCTCTTCGGCGGACCCGGCGCGTGGGAGGCGCATCCCGACCTGCAGCTCATGGCCGCCCGGTTCGACGCCGACACCTACGCGACGCGGGTGAGGCCGCTCGTCGAGGGCTGGTTCCGCGACCGCACGAAGGCCGAGCTCGAGGCCCTCGCCGACGACCACGTGCCCCTCAGCGCGATCAAGGACATCGCCGAGGTCGTGGCCGACCCGCAGATCGCGGTGCGCGACATGGTCGTCGAGCACGACTACCCGGGCTACGGGATGCTGCGCACCGTCGGCTCCCCCGTGAAGCTCGGCGCCACCCCCGCGCGAGCTCGCGGCGCCGCGCCCGCGATCGGCGCGCACACCGACGCCGTGCTGACCGACCTGCTGGGCATGGCGCCGGCGGAGATCGCCGGGCTGCGCGCCGCGGGCACGATCTGATGGGCGCCGAGGATGGACGTGTGCGACTCGACCGGGTCGACGGCATCGGCGTCATCACGATCGACAGGCCCGGCAAGCTCAACGCTCTGACGCTCGCGATGTACGAGCAGCTCGGCGCGGCGTTCGCGGAGGTGCGCGACGACGCCACCCTCGGCGTCGCCCTGCTCACCGGCGCGGGCGACCGGGCCTTCTGCGTCGGGGCCGACCTCGGCGAGTCGATCCCGGCGCTCGCGTCGGGTCGCTTCGACATCAGCGAGTGGGATGCCGCGCACCAGAAGCACTCGACGCTCGACAAGCCGGTCGTCGCGGCGATCAACGGCCTCTGCCTCGGCGGTGGCTTCGAGATCGTGCTCTCCACCGACCTGCGCGTCGCCGCCGACGACGCCGTGTTCGCGCTGCCCGAGACCGGTCTCGGCGTCGTGCCCGCGGGCGGCACCCTCGCCCGGCTGGCCCGGCAGATCCCGTACGCCTGGGCCATGGACGTCATGCTGCGCGGGGGACGACTGGATGCCGCCACGGCGCTGCGCTACGGCATCCTCAACCGCGTCGTGCCGCGCGCCGAACTCGAGTCGACGGCCTTCGGGCTCGCCCGCGACCTGCTCGTGAAGAGCTGGACGGCGCTCTCGGTCGCGAAGCGCGCCGTGCGGGAGCTCGGCGACCTGCCGCTCGGCGAGGCGTTCCACCGGGAGGCCGTGCTCGGCCAGGAGGCGTTCACCTCCGCCGACGCCCGCGAGGGGCTCGCCGCGTTCGCCGAGCGGCGCGCGCCCGCGTTCCCCTCGCACGGCTTCTAGACTTCCCGCATGCCGAGGTTCGCGCGGTGACCGAGGAGACCGATCGCCTCCGCCGCCGCGCCGCCGAGCTCGAGGCCCTCTTCTCCACGGCGCGCGAGCTCGTACGGCTGCGCGACGTCGACGAGGTGCTGCGTCGGCTCGTGGACCGCGCGCACGACCTCATGGGCACCGACGTGACCTACCTCTCCGAGCTGGTCGACGCCGACCAGCTGCACGTGCGGTTCTCGGCCGGCACCGTGACGCCCGAGTTCCGCGACCTCCGCGTGCCGACCGGCTTCGGGCTCGCGAACCTCGTCGTGCGCACGCGCGAGCCCGCCTGGGTGCGGGAGTACGCGAGCATGAGCGAGACGCCGCACCACCCCTACATCGACTCCGCCGTCGCGGGCGAGGGGCTCGTCGCGTTCCTCGGCGTGCCGCTCACGTTCGGCGACGAGGTGCTCGGGGCGCTCTTCGCGTGCAACCGCTACGTGCACGACTTCACCCCCGACGAGGTGCTGCTGCTGTCGGCCTTCGCCGATCACGCCGCGTCGGTGCTGCACGGCGCCCGGCAGCGCGCCGAGCTCGAGCGGCTGCTCGCCGCGACCCGGCTCGAGAGCGGCATCCACGAGGAGCTCACCGCCGTCGTGATGTCCGGAGGCACGGTGCTCGACATCGCCGCGACGCTCGGACGCCGGCTCGACCGCCGGGTGTGGGCGCTCGACGGGCGGGCGCGGCCGCTGCCCGGGTTCGAGGGCGAGCCGCCGGCGGGGCTCCCGGAGGCGCTCACCCGCAGC
>JAEWKY010000193.1 GCA_023457615.1 Actinomycetes bacterium
GCACGACGACGAGCCCGAGCGCCACGAGGGCGGCGACCAGCAGGCGGCGGAGGCGGGCGATCACCCCGCCAGCATGGCATCCGCGGTGCGCCGTGCCCAGAGCTCGGCCTCGAGCACGCCGTCGAGCGTGAGCTCGCCGGGCTCGTGCGCGTCGACGACCCGCGCGACCGTGTCGACGATCGCGAGGTAGCCGATGCGTCCCGCATGGAAGGCCGCGACCGCCTGCTCGTTGGCGGCGTTGAACACCGCCGGATACGTCGCGCCCGCCACGCCGACCCGCTTCGCGAGCGAGACCGCGGGGAACGCCGCGTCGTCGAGCGGCTCGAACGTCCACGACTGCGCGCGCGTCCAGTCGATCGGCGCGCCGACGTCGGGCACGCGATCCGGCCAGCCGAGGCCGAGCGCGATCGGCAGCCGCATGTCGGGCGGCGAGGCCTGCGCGAGGGTCGAGCCGTCGACGAACTCGACCATCGAGTGCACGATCGACTGCGGATGCACGACGACCTCGATGCGGTCGTACGGCACGTCGAAGAGCAGATGGGCCTCGATGACCTCGAGCCCCTTGTTGACGAGCGTCGCGGAATTGGTCGTCACCATGAGCCCCATGTCCCAGGTCGGATGCGCGAGGGCCTCGGCGGGTGTCACGTCGGACAGCTGCGCCCGCGTGCGGCCGCGGAAGGGACCACCGGACGCCGTCACGACGAGCCGCCGCACCTCGCCCGCCGTCCCCGAGCGGAGCGCCTGGGCGAGCGCGGAGTGCTCGGAGTCGACGGGCACGATCTGCCCGGGCCTCGCGGCGGCCCTCACGAGGTCGCCGCCGACGATGAGACTCTCCTTGTTGGCGAGGGCGAGCGTCGCCCCGACCTCGAGCGCCGCGAGGGTCGGCCCGAGTCCGACCGAGCCCGTGATGCCGTTGAGCACGACATCCGCCGGGGTGTCGCGCACGAGCTGCACCGCCTCGTCGGCGCCGAGGGCGAGGCGCGACACCCCGGTCGCGGCGCCCTGAGCCTCGAGCGTCGCCCGGTCGCTCCCGGCGGCGAGGCCGACGACCTCGAACCTGTCGGGATGCGCGGCGATCACCTCGAGCGCCTGCGTGCCGATCGAGCCCGTCGACCCGAGCACGAGGACGCGACGCGGGGCGGTCACGGTCAGCCCGCGGCGCCGGTGTCGAGGATGTCGACGAGGAACACGAGCGTCGAGGTCTCGAGCGGATGCCCGGGCGAGTTGCCGTAGCCGAGCGACGGCGGCATCGTCACGAGCACGCGAGAGCCGACCCTCTGCCCGACGAGCGCCTGCGAGAAGCCCGCCACGACCTGCTGCACCGAGAAGGTCGCCGGCCCCTTGCTGTAGCTCTCGTCGAAGATCTCGCCGGTCTCCCAGGCCGTGCCGAGGTAGTTCACGACGACCGCGTTGGCGGGTCCGACGACGGCCCCGTCGCCCTCCTCGACGACCGCGATGCGCAGGTCCGGGATCGGGTCGATCGCCGGCAGCGTGACCGTCGGAGCCTCCGCCGTGCCGCCGATCTCGGGCAGGTCGGTCGTCCAATCAAGGTCGGGCACGACGTCGATCACGAACACGAGCGCGTCCTCGGCGCCGAGTCCGAACTGCACGCCCGCCTCGCCGAAGCCCTCGTCGGCCGGGATGACCCCGACCGCGCGGCTGCCGTTGCCGAGACAGCCGATCGTCTTCGCGAAGCCCGCGGCGAGCTGGTCGAAGTCGCCGCGGAAGGCGGCCGGCAGCTCGCCGTCCTCCCAGCCGAGCGCCTCGATCTCGTCGCCCGTCGTGCCGTTGTAGAGCGTGTAGTCCAGCCGCACGAGCGCACCCGGCTCGACCTCGTCGCCCTCGACGACGATCGCGCGCTCGGTCTCGTCGACGTCGAGGGGGGCCGTGAACTCCACCGTCGGCCGGGTGCCGAAGTCCGCGGAGACCGTGACGGCCTCGACCGCGGCGCCCGACGGCGCATCGCACACGCTCGTATCGGCGACCGGGTCCGAGGCGTCGCCCGTCGGGTCGGTCTCGGGGGCGCCCGCGCACCCGGCGAGCACGAGCGCGCTCGCCAGGACGAGGGGCAGGACGGGAAGAGTGCGGCGCACGGGGCTCCTTGTCGACCGCCGGCTCACGCCGGCGCGGGGGTCGTGGCGAGGATGTCGACCACGTAGACCACCGTATCCGTCCCGCTCACGCCGGAACTGGGAGACCCTGTGGAGCCGAAGCCGTCGCCCGGAGGCACGACGACGACCACGCGCGAGCCCACGGTCGTCCCGAGCAGCGACGCGTCGACTCCGGGGAGCACCGTGAGGAGCGAACGCGGGCTGTCGCCCCAGGTCTCGTCGAACACCTCCCGCGTGCGCCAGTTCACCGCCTGGAACTGCAGGAGGATCTCGTCCCCCGCGGCCACGACCGGGCCGTCGCCCTCGATCAGCACGGCCGAGACGAGTGCCGGGGGCGGATCGCCGTCCGGGATGCCGATCGTCGGCCGACCGTCGGAGGCGAACCGCAGCTCGAGCGCCGGGAAGCCGTCGGGCGGCGCGACCTCCGTTCCCGCCGCCTGCAGCGGGAGGATCGCCAGGACGTCGACGACGACGACGACGTCGTCGTCCGGGCCGATCGAGAGCTCGGTCTGACCCACCGTGCCGTAGGCCTGCGCCGAGGGCACGACGCCGACGACGCGGCTGCCGGCGGGGGTGCAGCGGATCGTCGCGAGCAGCCCCGGAAGGGCCGCCCCCTCGCGGAGCAGCACGCGCGCCTCGGCGGTGCCGGGGCCCTGGTCGCCGCTCGTCGCGTTGAGCAAGGTGATCGTCACCTCGACGAGGTCGCCCTCCTCCGCGGCCTCCCCGGCGCCCTCGAGCAGCACCGTGCGCTCGACGCGATCGACCGAGAACGGCCCGTCGGCGGCGACCACCGGCGACGCGCCGAGCGCCCCGCTCACGGTCACGGCATCCGAGGCGGCACCCGGCGCGGCGCAGCTCCCCGCCTCGTCGACGGGCGTCGGGGTCTCGAGGGTCGGCGGCGTCACGGCGCAGCCGACGAGCGCGAGCACGGCGACGAGC
>JAEWKY010000194.1 GCA_023457615.1 Actinomycetes bacterium
CGGGGGGCGCGGGCGTCGCCGACACCCCGGGGGCGTCGGACGCCGTCGCGCCGGCCGCGGCGAGCACGGGCGCGATCGCGTCGTCGCCCTCGCCGGCCTCGAGGATCACGGCGATCGGCGCGCCGACGTCGATCGTCTCGCCCGTCGGCACGAGCAGGCGCCCGACGGCGCCGGCGACCTCGGCCGCGTACTCGACGACGGCCTTCTCGGTCTCGATCTCGGCGAGCACGTCGCCGACGGCGACCTGCTGCCCGGGCTGCGCGATCCAGGTCTGGATGGCGGCCTCGGTCACGCCGGCGAGCGCGGCCGGCATCCGCACGACGTGGGCCATCAGCGGCCTCCCATCCCCGCGCGCACGCGCTCGAGGCCGGCGACGACCTCCTCCGTGCGGGCGATCGCGGCGCGCTCGAGCACCTTCGAGATGCTCGGGCTCGCCTCGCTGCCGGTGACGCGCTGGACGGGCTGGTCGAGCCAGTCGAAGAGGCGGCGCTGGATCTCGTCGGCGAGCCAGCCGCCGTACGACGTGCCCTGCGCGCCCTGCTCGACGATCAGCACGGCGTTCGTCTTCTTCACGCTCTCCTCGATCGTGGCCCAGTCGATCGACGCGCGGTCGAGCCAGCGCAGGTCGATGAGCTCGCCGTCGACGCCCGACTGCTCGATCGCCTCGAGCGCGTGCTTCACCATCGACAGGTAGGAGATCACGGTGACATCCGACCCGGTGCGGCGGATCGCGGCCGTGCCGGGCGGGATGACGTAGTCGAGGTCGCCCTCGGGCACGCGGTCGGCGGTGCCGTAGAGGTCGACGTGCTCGATCACGAGCACGGGGTCCTGCAGCGCGAGCGCGGCGTTCATGAGGCCGACGTAGTCGGCGGCCGACGACGGGGCGACGATCCGCCAGCCCGGGGCGGTCGCGAAGATGCCGGCCGGATCCATGAGGTGCTGCGAGCCGTAGCCCGATCCCATCGCGACCTTCGTGCGCAGCACGAGCGGCACGGGGTTGTCGCCGCCGAACATGTGCCGCGCCTTGCCGATCTGGTTGAACACCTGGTCGGCGGCGACCCACATGAAGTCCGGGTACATGAACTCGACGACGGGCCGGAAGCGCCCGTCGAGCGCGAGCCCGCCGCCGAGACCGGTGAAGGCGTTCTCGCTGATCGGCGTGCCGAGCACCCGGCCGTCGCCGGGGGTGCCCTCCCCGTATTTCGCGAAGAGGCCCTTGGTCGCGCCGTTGGTGCCGCCGGAGAGCCGGTGCACGTCCTCGCCCATCACGACGATGCGCGGGTCCTGCTCCATGCGGCGATCCATGACGCCGGCGACGGCATCCACGAACTTGATGTCGGTCCAGCCGCCGTCGTGCGTCGCCGGGTCCCACGCGCGCAGCGACGCCAGCTCGCTGCCGTCGCCGCGGATGCCGACGTCGACGAAGCCGGGATCGGGCCACAGCTCGGGGCGGATGCGGCGCTTGCCCGGGTTGTCGGGATCGGCCTCGACGAGCTCCCGGGCGACCTCCGTCATCACGGCCTGCACCGTGGCACGCAGCGCGGCGACGCGGGTCTCGTCGATCAGGCCGAGCTTGGTCATCTCGGTCGCGACGCGCTCGAGCGGATCGCGCGCGCGCCACGTGGCCTCCTCGTCCTTCGTGCGGTAGCCGAAGGCGCTGCCCGGGTAGGGGCCGTTCTGGTGGAAGAAGCGGTAGACCTCGGCCTCGACGACCGCGGGACCCTCGCCCGACCGCATCCGCTCGGCGGCCTCCTCCATCGCGAGGTGCACGGCGAGCGGGTCCATGCCGTCGACGCGCCAGCCCGGGATGCCGAAGCCCTGCCCGCGCACGGAGAGGCGCACGTCGGCGGTGATCTCGGAGACGTGGGTCGAGACGCCGTACATGTTGTTCTCGATGAAGAACGCGACGGGCAGCTTCCAGGTCGCGGCGAGGTTCATCGACTCGAGCACCGAGCCGATCTGGCTCGCGCCGTCGCCGAAGTAGTTGATCGTGAGGTCGGTCGTGCCGGAGTGCTTCTGCGCCCACGCGTTGCCGGCGGCCATCGCGGCGCCGCCGCCGACGATCGCGTTGGTGCCGAGCGCGCCCGCCTCGAACCACTGCAGGTGCATCGAGCCGCCGCGCCCGCGGCAGTAGCCGTCGGCGAGGCCGAGGATCTCGGCGAGCGTGCGACGCAGCACCTCGCGGATGTCGGCGGTCACGAGGTCGTCGAGGTCGAGCTTCCCGCCCGACACGTGCGTGATCGCCTTCGCGAGGAACTGGTGGTGGCCCCGGTGCGAGCCGTTGACGGCGTCCGTCGAGCGCAGGCCGACGATCGAGCCGACCGCGCCGCCCTCCTGGCCGATGCTCGAGTGCGCGGGGCCGTGCACGAGACTCTCGGCCGCGAGCTCGAGCACGGTCTCCTCGAAGGCGCGGATGAGGTGCAGCTGGCCGAGCATCGTCGCGAGCAGCGCCGGATCCGCGGCCTTCCAGTCGGCGGACGTGGTCGTCAACTCGACCCAGGGCGTCCCGGTCTGCAGGCTCCGTCGCTTCGGCATGACCGCAGAGTAGACCCGATTGAATCCAATCTGCAAGTGTTGCCGCCGCAATCCCGCTTGACCGGGCCGAACGGGCTGCTATTGTATCCAACATGCCTGGGATGCCCGGAATGCGCGGCGCCGACCACCTCGGCGTCACAGTCCCCGACCTCGACGAGGCGGAGCGCTTCCTCGTCGACGTGCTCGGCGCGCAGCACGTCTACACGCTCGGGGCCAAGCGCGCCGACGACGACTGGATGACCGAGCAGCTCGGCGTGCACCCGCGCAGCGTCATCCGCGAGATCCGCTTCTACCGTCTCGGCTCCGGCACGAACCTCGAGGTCTTCCAGTACGACGCCGCCGACGGGCAGGCCGGACCGCCGCGCAACAGCGACATCGGCGGCCATCACCTCGCGCTCTACGTCGACGACCTCGAGGCGGCGATCGCGCACCTGCGCGCCCACGGCGTCGAGGTGATGGGCGCGCCCGTCACGAGCGCCGGCGCGTCGGAGGGTCAGCGCTGGATCTACTTCCGCTCTCCGTGGGGGATGCAGTTCGAGCTCGTGAGCTTCCCGGACGGCAAGGCGTACGAGGCCGGGGCGCCGGTCAGGCTCTGGCATCCCGCGCACCCGGCAGAATGAGCGCCGTGACCGACACCGCGCCGCCCGTGCACGGAGCCGCGGGCGCCCGCATCGCGGCCGAGCTGCGGGACGCGATCCTCGCGGGCGACTACGCCCCGGGCACCCGCATCCGCCAGGAGGACCTGGCCGACCGCCACGGCGCGAGCCGTCTCCCGGTGCGCGAGGCGCTGCGGATGCTCGAGGCCGAGGGGCTGCTCACGCTCGTCGCCAACACGGGGGCCTGGGTCGCGAAGCTGTCCCTCGCCGACTGCGAGGAGCTGTACCGCCTCCGCGAGCGCATCGAGCCGCTGCTCCTCTCCTACAGCGTCCCCCTGCTCTCCGAGGAGGACATCGACGCGCTCGCCTCGCTCGCCGACGCGATGGAGACCGCGGACGACACCGAGGCCTTCCTGCGCCTCGACCGGGAGTTCCACCTCGGCAGCTTCGCGGCGGCCGACACGGCCGTGCTCGGCGACCTCGTCCTCGGCCTCTGGAACCGCACCCAGCACTACCGCCGGGCCTTCACGCGCGTCTTCCGCTCGGAGGGCGAGCGCGACGTGCACCACGACCACCACCTCCTCGTCGCGGCCATCCGACGCCGCGACGTCGAGGAGGCGGAGCGCATCCAAGCCGCCCACATCCGCCGCACCCGCCTCGAGCTCGCGCGGCACCCCGAGATCTTCGAGTGAAGAGGAGACCAGCATGGCGATCGCGACCGTGAACCCGGCCACCGGTGAGACGGAGAAGACCTTCGAGCCGCACGACGCGGCCGAGGTGGAGCGCCGCCTCGCGCTCGCGGCCGGCGCGTTCGAGGCCCTCAAGGGCACGACCTTCGCTCAGCGCGGCGCGTGGATGCGGGCGTCCGCCGACCTGCTCGACGCCGAGCTCGAGCCGCTCGCCGAGATCCTCACCCGGGAGATGGGCAAGCCGATCGGTGCCGCCCGCGCCGAGGTGAGGAAGTGCGCGCGCGGCCTGCGCTTCTACGCCGACCACGCCGAGGAGTTCCTCGCCGACGAGCCCCTCGAGGACCCGTCGGCCGTCGGCGCCTCGCGCGCCGTCGCCCGCTATCAGCCGCTCGGCGTCATCCTCGCCGTCATGCCGTGGAACTACCCGCTCTGGCAGGTCATCCGCTTCGCCGCCCCGGCGCTCATGGCCGGCAACACGGGCGTGCTCAAGCACGCGTCGAACGTGCCCCAGTCGGCGCTCTATCTCGACGCGCTGTTCACGCGCGGCGGCTTCCCCGAGGGCGCGTTCACGACGCTGCTCATCGGGTCGGGCGAGGTGAAGGCCGTCATCGAGGACCGCCGCGTGCGGGCCGTGACGCTCACCGGCTCGGAGCCCGCGGGCCGCTCGGTCGCCTCGATCGCGGCGGCCGAGGTGAAGAAGTCGGTGCTCGAGCTCGGCGGCTCCGACCCCTTCATCGTCATGCCGAGCGCCGACCTCGACGCGGCCGTCGCGACGGCGGTCGACGCCCGCACGGTCAACAACGGTCAGTCCTGCATCTCGGCGAAGCGCTTCCTCGTGCACGACGCCGTGTACGACGAGTTCGTGCCGCGGTTCGCCGCCGCGATGGCGGCGCTGCGGATGGGCGACCCGCTGGCCGAGGAGACGCAGATCGGTCCGCTCGCGACCGCGGGCGGCCGGGACGAGCTCGCCGAGCTGGTCGACGACGCGCGGGCCCGGGGCGCGGACATCCTCACGGGCGGCTCCGTACCGGACGGTACGGGATGGTTCTACCCGCCGACCGTCGTGGCCGGCGTGACGCCCGCCATGCGCCTCCACCTCGAGGAGGCGTTCGGGCCGGTCGCGACGGTCTACCGCGTCGCGGATGCCGACGAGGCCATCGCGCTCGCGAACGTCACCGACTTCGGACTCTCGTCGAGCGTCTGGACGACCGACGACGCCGAGCGCGACCGGTTCGCGCGGGAGATCGAGGCGGGCGCCGTGTTCGTCAACGGCATGACCGTCTCGCACCCCGAGCTGCCGTTCGGCGGCATCAAGAACTCCGGCTTCGGCCGCGAGCTCGCCGCTGCGGGCATCCGCGAGTTTTGCAACCTCAAGACGGTCTGGGAGGCCTGAGATGGCGCGGATCGGGTTCCTCGGCCTCGGCACGATGGGGCGCGAGATGGCCCGGCGTCTCGTCGACGCCGGCCACGAGGTCGTCGTCTGGAACCGCTCGGCCGAGCCGGTCGCGGAGCTCGTCGCCGCGGGCGCCGTCGCGGCGTCCTCGCCGCGGGACGCCCTCGCGACCCCGATCTCGTTCTCGATGCTCGCCAACGACGAGGCCGCCGACGCGGTGCTGTCGGCCGAGCACCTCGCGGGCGACGCCGGCCGGCTGCACGTCGCGATGGCGTCGCTCAGCCCGACGGCGGCGTCCACGCTCTCGGCGCGCGCCGCCGAGCTCGGCGTCGGGTATCTCGCCGCTCCCGTGCTCGGCCGGTTCACGGTCGCCGCAGCGGGCGAGCTCAACATCATCGCCGCGGGCGCCGCCGGAGACCTCGAGCGCGCGGCACCGTACTTCGACATCCTCGGCAAGAAGGTCTGGGCCGTCGGGTCGGAGCCGCGCATCGCCAACGTCGTCAAGGCGGCGGTCAACTACGACATCATCCACGCCTTCCAGGCGATCGCCGAGTCGGTCGCCCTGGTCGAGGCGAACGGGGTGGATGCCGGGCAGTTCACCGAGCTGCTGTCGTCGACGCTGTTCCCGGGGCCGGTCTACACCGGGTACGGGGCGATGATCGCCGAGCGTCGCTACACGCCGCCGGGGTTCACGATGACGCTCGGCGCGAAGGACCTGGGTCTCGCCGAGGCGATCGCGGCCGAGGCGGGCATCGTCATCCCGACCGCCGCCGTGCTGCGCGCCGCGTTCGACGCGGCCCTGGCCTCCGACGACCTCCGGGACGTCGACTGGTCGGGCGTCGCCGAGATCACCCGGCAGCAGCGGCTCTGAGAAGCTGTTTGCCCGAAACGGCCCCTTCACGTCGACAGAAGGGGCCGTTCCGGGCAAATGGCCGTCAGCCAGCGGCGACGACGTCGAGCTGCAGGCGGGCGCCGCGGTCGGGCAGGTTGTCGATCTCGATCGTCGTGCGCGCGGGAGTCCACGCCGTGCCGTAGCGCTCGGCGAACGCCGCCCACGTCCGATCGTGCTCGCGCACGTCGGTGAGGTGCAGCAGGATCTTCGCGACGTTCGTCCAGGCCAGCCCGCGCGCCGCGAGGGCCGCGTCGAGGGCGTCGAACGTCGCCGCGAGCTGGTCGTCGAACGACTCCGGCAGCGGGGCGGTCGATCCCGTCGGACGCGGGCCGACCCCGGAGAGGAACACCAGGCCCGACGGCCCGGCGACGACGACACCGGGTCCGAAGTCGCCCGTGGGGGAAGCGGTGAGGGTCATGGTCGTTCCTCTCAGTCGAGGGAGATCGCCGCGACGACGTCGATCTCGAGACGGGCGCCCGGGGCGCTGAGCTGGTTGATGCCGACGGTGACGTTCGCCGGGGCCCAGTCGCTGCCGGCGAAGAACTCGGCGATCACCTCCTGCACGACGTCGTGATCGCGCAGATCGGTGAGGAACTGCGTGAACTTCACGACGTTCCGCCAGCCGAGGCCGTTGAACCGCAGCACCTCGTCGAACGTCGTGAGCACGCGCCGGGCCTGCTCGCGGATGTCGTCGGGGAGCACGCACTCCTCGGCGACGTGCGGGTGGTGGTGGTAGAGCGGGATGGCGGTCGCCCCCGACATCCAGAAGAACAGGTCGTTGCGGCCCGTCCTGACGGCGATCGGGAACGCGCCGGCCTCGGCCGGCACCGCCTCGAGCGTCACGAGCCGGCCCCCGGCATCCGGGCGGCGATGACGTCAAGCTCGAAGCGCGCCCCCGGGCGGCCGAGCGCGTTGACGCCGATGAGGGTGTTGGCCGGCTTCCAGCCGGAGTCGCCCGTGAACTCCGCCATCGTGATGTGCACGTCGACGGTGTCGCGCATGTCGGTGAGGAACTCGTACACGTGCACGACGTCGTCCCAGCCGAGGCCGTGCGCCGCGAGGGCGTCGGTGTGCCGGCGCATCACGGCGCGTGTCTGCTCGACGACGTCGTCGGGGTAGGCGTCGTCGTCGCCCGCGCCGACCGCACCCGAGAGGAAGACGTACTCGGCGTCGGCGGGCACCTTGATCGCGGGGGCGTACGGCAGCTGGTACGCCTTGCTCTCGTCGAGCTCGATGAGCTCCAACTTGCTCACGGAGGGTTCCTTCCGGTCGGCGGGCTCAGAGCCCGAGGTGCTGGTGGATGGGCGAGGCGTCGTCGACGAGCGCGGCGGGCACGCCCTCCCAGGCGACGCGGCCGTGCTCGCCGAGGATGACGACGCGATCGCTCAGGGCGAGGGCGAAGTCGACGTTCTGCTCGGCGACGAGCACCGAGAGCCCCGAGGAGCGCAGCGTCTGCAGCCGATCCTCGATCACGCGCAGGACGGCGGGGGCCAGACCCTCCGAGGGCTCGTCCATGACGAGCAGCCGCGGCCCGGTCATGAGGGCGCGGCCGATCGCGAGCATCTGCTGCTCGCCCCCGGAGAGGGTGCGCGCGAACGACCTCGCCCGCTCCCGCAGCCGGGGGAAGAACTCGTAGACGCGCTCGACGGTCCACGGCTCGCCGTCGCCCTTCGCGCGCGGCACGATCGCGAGGTTCTCGTGCACGCTCAGGCTGCCGAACACCTGGCGGCCCTGCGGCACGAGCCCCACGCCCGCCCGGGTGATGCGATGCGGGGCGAGACCGACCACGTCGCGGCCGTCGATCCGCACGCTGCCACCCGTGACCGTCGGCGGCGTGAGCCCCGCGAGGGCGCGGATGAGCGTCGTCTTGCCCATCCCGTTGCGGCCCATCAGGGCGACCGACTCCCCCGGGGCGACGTCGAGGTCGACGCCCTCGAGCACGCGCGCGGTGCCGTAGCCGACGTGCAGGTCGCGGATGCTCAGCATCGTCACTCCCTCCGTCCGAGGTAGACCGCCTGGACGGCGGGGTTGGCGCGGATCTCGTCCGGGGTGCCGTAGGCGAGCGGCACGCCGTTGTCGAGGCAGAGCACGGCGTCGGAGAGCTCGAGGGCGAGCGACATGTCGTGCTCGATGAGCAGGAAGCTGACCTCCGCCGGGATGCCGGAGAGCAGATCGCGCAGCATCCCGCGCTCGCTCGCGGAGAGTCCGGCGGCGGGCTCGTCGAGCAGGAGGAGCTGGGGGCGGCGCACGAGCGCCATCGCGATCTCGAGCTGGCGCTGCTCGCCGTGGGAGAGGTCGCCGACGCGGTGCCGCGCGCGGGCGGCGAGGCCGACCTGCTCGAGCGCCTCCCGGGCGCGCGAGCCGAGCTCGTCGTCGTCGGGCAGGCCGCGCCAGAAGCTGCGGCCCCGGCCGGTGCCGGCCTGCACGGCGAGCCGCACGTTGTCGACGACGTCGAGGTCGTCGAAGAGGTTGGACACCTGGAAGGTGCGTCCGATGCCGCGCAACGCGCGGTCGCGCTCGCTCACGCGCGTGACGTCCTCGCCGAAGAGGTGGATGAGGCCGCCCGTCGGCGACATCTCGCCGGCGATGATGCGGAACAGCGTCGTCTTGCCCGCGCCGTTCGGGCCGATGACGGCGAGCCGTCCTCCCGGGGGGAGCACGAGGCTCACCCCGTCGACGGCGACGAGCCCGCCGAAGCGCTTCGTGACGCCGTCCAGGCGGAGGGCGCTCCCGTGGGGGGGGGGGGGGGGGGGGGGGGGGGGGGGGGGGGGGGGGGGGGGGGGGGGGGGGGGGGGGGG
>JAEWKY010000195.1 GCA_023457615.1 Actinomycetes bacterium
CTCTCGCCGAGCCGCAGCCGCACCGGGAGGTCGCGCGCGAACTCGAGCGCCGCGGGCGAGCCGGCGAGTGCGAGATCGACGGCGATGACGGCCGCGATCACCCCGCCCCAGAGCGCGAGCCCGGGCAGCCCGCCGAGCGCCACGACGGGGATCGCCCCGCTCGCGACGAGCAGCACGAACCACCCCGAGATCGCCATGGCCTATCGCCCGCCGCTCAGATCGGGACCTGCACCTGCTGCACGACGGAGCGCAGCACGGTGTCGGCCGAGACGCCCTCGAGCTCCGCCTCGGTGCGCAGCTGGATGCGGTGGCGCAGCACGGGGACGGCCATGGTCTGGATGTGGTCGGGCGTCACGCCCGTCGAGCCCGACAGCCACGCCCACGCGCGCGACGCGGCGAGGAGGGCCGTGGCGCCACGCGGCGAGACGCCCAGCTTGACCGACGGCGAGGACCGGGTGCCGCGCGCGAGGTCGACGGCGTAGCCCAGGACGTCGGGCGAGACCGTGACCGTCGCGACGTCGGCCCGGGCCGCGGCGAGGGTCGCGGCGTCGAGCACCGGGGTGACGCCCGCGGCGGCGAGGTCGCGCGGGTCGAAGCCCGAGGCGTGGCGGTGCAGCACCTCGACCTCGTCGTCGCGCGCGGGCAGCTCGAGCACGAGCTTGAGGAGGAAGCGGTCGAGCTGCGCCTCGGGCAGCGTGTAGGTGCCCTCGTACTCGATCGGGTTCATCGTCGCCGCGACCAGGAACGGAGCGGGCAGCTTGCGGGTCACGCCGTCGGCGGAGACCTGACGCTCCTCCATCGCCTCGAGCAGCGCCGACTGCGTCTTCGGAGGCGTGCGGTTGATCTCGTCGGCGAGCAGGATGTTGGTGAACACCGGCCCCTCGCGGAACTCGAAGTCGCCCGACTTCGGGTCGTAGACCGCGGACCCGGTGATGTCGCCCGGCATGAGGTCGGGCGTGAACTGGATGCGCTTCGTGTCGAGCCGCATCGCCTGGCTGAGGGTGCGCACGAGGAGGGTCTTCGCGACGCCGGGCACGCCCTCGAGCAGCACGTGCCCGCCCGCGAGCAGCGCGATCATGAGCCCCGTGACGGCGCCCTCCTGGCCGACGACGGCCTTGCCCACCTCGGTGCGGACGGCCGCGAGTGCGGCGCGGAGTTCGGAGGAGTCGGTCATGCCAGCCATTCTGTGTCAGGACGGGGTCAGCGGCCGCGCACGAGGCGCGCCAGGTCGGTCTCGAGCACGAGCAGCTCGTCGGAGAGCTCGACGAGCTGGGAGTCGGTGAGCGGGATGCGGTGCACGAGCAGCGAGGCGACGGCCTCGCGATCCCGCCCGGTGAGCGCGGACACCGAGCCGACGACCTCGTCGACGGTCGCCCGCCGGGGGAGGCCGCACAGCGAGGCGAGTCGCGCGACGGAGCCGATGCGCAGCGCGTCGAGCGCGTGGGCGCGGGCCGATCCCCGTTCGTAGAGTCGCGCGCGGCCCTGCATCGTCTCGTTCGAGCGCACGATCACCGGCAGCCGCTCGGTGACGAGGGGTCCGAGTCGGCGGCCCCGCCAGATCGCCGCCGCGAGGCCGGCGAGCAGGGCGAGGAGGATGAGAGGCGTGAGCCACGGCGCGGTGCGGTTGGCCGCGGTCGGGATGTCGCCCGCCTCGAGCTCGCTGAGATCCGGGCGGTACCAGACGAGGGTCTCCCGCTCGCCGAGCAGGTTGAGGGCGAACGCGGCGTTGCCGGCATCCAGGATGTCGCCGTTGGTGAACGCGCCGCTCACGCCGACGATCGTGACCTCGGTGCCGCGCGTGCGCGTCTGGAGCACCGCGAACTCGTCGGACCCCGTCGCGAAGCAGCCCTCGACGGCGTTCCGCGCCCCGGACACGTCGTACGACGTCGCCCACGCGTCGACGGCCTGGGCCTTCGCGGCGGCGGGCAGCTCGCAGTCCGTCTCGAGCACCGAGCCGAGGATGTCGGCGCCCTCGCCGAGCACGACCCCCGGCGCGAAGTCGGCGAGCTCGTCGTCCCACGGCTCCATCACGACGACGCGGTCGGCGAGGTCGAGCAGCTCGTTGCGCTGGTCCGAGCCGAGCACGAGGCGGAGGTCGAAGACGAGGAGCGTCGTCGCGGCGGGGTCGTCGATGAGCCCGCGCACGTCCCGCAGCGTCGTCGCCTCCTGCACGTCGACCCCCTGATCGCGGAGCACGGCGACGAGGGCGCGCGAGCCCGCCGGGCTGCCCGACGTGGGCGAGAGGTAGTCGGCTTCGCGCTCCTGCGGTCGGGTGACCGCGTACACGGCGATCGCGACGAGCACGAAGACCACGCCGATCGCGATGCCGAGCAGGATGCCGCGCACCGGGCTGCGGCGCTCGGCGACGGCCGCGGGCGGCGGGGGAGCGGTCTGGATCGTCATCGACCGACCCCCGCGGCGTCGACGTCCGCCTCCGCGTCGCGCGGTCCGAACGCGGCCGCGGCGCTCGAGGCACGTGGCGCGGGGGCCGCACGCAGCTCGGCGGCGAGCTCCGACATGCGCCGCCACTGCTCCTCGGTGCCGACGCGGTCGAGGTAGCGCACGCCGTCGAAGACCTCGGCCGCGTCGAGCAGCC
>JAEWKY010000196.1 GCA_023457615.1 Actinomycetes bacterium
GGCTGCGCGACGTGTTCCCCGCGGCGACCGGCGTCTCGGCGGCGGGCAGCACGCTCGCCGACGGCCACGCCGCCGGGCGCGAGCTGCTCGACCGGCCCGACCGTCCGACCGCGATCGTCGCGCAGAGCGACCTGCTCGCCCTCGGCGTGCTGCGCGCCGCGGAGGAGCTCGGTCTCGAGGTGCCGCGGGACGTGAGCATCCTGGGCTTCGACGGGGTGCGGCTCGACGAGGCCGCCCCCCACGTGCTGACGACCCTCGTGCAGCCGGCCGTCGAGAAGGGCGAGGCCGCCGCGGCCGCCGCCTTCGCGGCGCTCGCGGGGGAGCAGCCCGCGCCCGTGCTGCTGCGCTGCGGGCTGAGGATCGGCACGACGACGGGACCTGCCGAAACATAGGGTGGAACGGTGACGGACGCGCAGCTGCCCAGTGGAATCGAGACCGCCGAGCTGGATGCGGAGGTGCGTCCGCAGGACGACCTCTTCCGGCACGCGAACGGCCGGTGGATCGAGCGCACCGAGATCCCGAGCGACAAGGCGCGGTACGGCTCCTTCTACGTGCTCGCCGAGGAGGCCGAGAAGGCCGTCCACGCGATCATCGAGGAGGCGACGACCGCCGACCCGGGCACCGAGGAGCGCAGGTTCGGCGACCTCTACGCCTCGTTCATGGACGAGGCGCGCATCGAGCAGCTCGGCTGGTCGGCGATCGCCGTCGACCTCGCCACGGCCGACGCGGTGACGGACGTCACGTCGTTCGTCTCGACGCTCGGCCGCCTCGAGCGCGCGGGCGTCGGCGGGTTCGTGCAGGCCTTCGTCGACAACGACCCGGGCGATCCCGAGCGCTACCTCGTCTTCCTCGAGCAGGGGGGCATCGGGCTGCCCGACGAGTCGTACTTCCGCGAGGACACCTTCGCCGACATCCGCGACGCCTACCGCGCGCACCTCGAGCGGATGCTCGGGCTCGCCGGGATCGCCGACCCGGCCGCGGCCGCGGGACGCGTGTTCGAGCTCGAGACCGCGATCGCCGCGCAGCACTGGGACAAGGTGCGCTGCCGCGACTCCGTCGCCACCTACAACCCGATGACGTGGGACGCCGCCGCGGGCCTCGCGGGCGACGGCGCCGCGCTGCTCGACACCTGGCTCACCGCGCTCGACGTGCCCGCCGGGTCGTTCGCCGAGGTCGTCGTGCGCCAGCCGTCGTTCCTCGAGGGGCTCGCGCCCCTGCTCACGGCCGACCGCCTCGACGCCTGGCGCGACTGGCTGCGCTGGCAGGTCATCCGCTCGTCGGCGCCGTACCTGCACGCCGAGGTCGTCGCCGCGAACTTCGACTTCTACGGCGGCAAGCTCACGGGCACCCCCGAGCTGCGCGCCCGGTGGAAGCGCGGCGTCTCGGTCGTCGAGGGCGCGATGGGCGAGGCCGTGGGTCGCGTCTACGTCGAGCGGCACTTCCCGGGCGGCGCGAAGGTCGCGATGGACGACCTCGTCGCGAACCTCGTCGAGGCCTACCGCCGGTCGATCACCGACCTCGAGTGGATGACGGACGCCACGCGCGAGAAGGCGCTCGACAAGCTCTCGAAGTT
This sequence comes from Actinomycetes bacterium, assembly GCA_023457615.1. Classification (GTDB taxonomy): domain Bacteria; phylum Actinomycetota; class Actinomycetes; order Actinomycetales; family Microbacteriaceae; genus Pseudolysinimonas_A. The sequence goes on from JAEWKY010000196.1 coordinate 1,574, forward strand.
CACGCCGAAGATCGGCTACCCCGTGAGGTGGCGCGACTACACGACGCTCGACATCGACGCGGCCGACCTCGTGGCGAACATGCGCGCCGTCGCGGAGTTCGAGTTCCAGCGCGAGCTCGGCAAGATCGGCAAGCCGATCGATCGCGACGAGTGGTTCATGACGCCGCAGACGATCAACGCGTACTACAACCCGGGGTTCAACGAGATCGTGTTCCCCGCCGCCATCCTGCAGCTCCCCTTCTTCGACGAGACCCGGGATGCCGCCGCCAACTACGGCGCGATCGGCGCGGTCATCGGGCACGAGATCGGGCACGGGTTCGACGACCAGGGATCGCAGTACGACGGCGACGGGAGGCTCACCAACTGGTGGACCGACGACGACCGCGCCGCGTTCGAGGCCCGCACGGCGTCGCTGATCGCCCAGTACGACGCGCTCGAGCCGCGTCAGCTGCCCGGCCATCACGTCAACGGCGCCCTCACGATCGGCGAGAACATCGGCGACCTCGGCGGGCTCTCGATCGCGTGGGACGCCTACCTGCTCTCGCTCGACGGCGCGGAGCCGCCCGTGGTCGACGGCCTCACCGCGGCCGAGCGGTTCTTCCTCGGCTGGGCTCAGGCGTGGCGCACGAAGCTGCGCGACGAGGAGGCCCTGCGGCTGCTCTCGATCGATCCGCACTCGCCGGCGGAGTTCCGGTGCAACCAGATCGTCCGTAACATCGACGTGTTCTACGACACGTTCGGCGTGACCGAGCGCGACGCCCTGTGGCTCGATCCGGAGGATCGCGTCACGATCTGGTGATCCACCCCGAAGTGCCACACCCCGAAGAGAACCGCCGCTCTCGTTGAGGACGCCTTGGTAGACGTGCAGGCTGGGACCCCGCGCCGCGACCGCGTGCGCACCGTCCGCGCGCCCCGCCACCGCTCGCCGCACGCGACCGAGGACTTCACGGCGACGTTCACCGCGCTGGGCGACCTCGCCTACGACGGCGCCCAGGTGTCGGCCTCGGTCACCGACCTCGACTCGGGACGCACCCTGGTCGCGATCGACGAGCGCATCGTCCTGCCGACGGCGAGCATCGGCAAGATCCTGCTGCTCGTCGAGGTGTCGGCGCGCCTCACCGAGCGCGACTTCTCGGGCTACGGCATCCTCGACAAGACCCCGCGCGACGCCGTCGGCGACAGCGGCATCTGGCAGCACCTCCAGGCGCCCTCGCTGCCCGTGGCCGATCTCGCGACGCTCGTCGGGGCGACGAGCGACAACCTCGCGACGAACGTGCTGCTGCGCCAGGTGGGGCTGGATGCCGTCCGCTCGCGCACGGAGGCGCTCGGCCTGCTGCGCACCGCCCTCCTCGACCTCGTGCGCGACTCGCGCGGACCCGACGACGCCCCCCAGCTCTCCGTCGGCTCGACCGCGGAGCTCGCCTGGCTGTTCGCCGCGCTCGCGCGCGGCGAGGTCGTCGACAGCCTCACGTCGAGCCGCGTGCTCGGCTGGCTCTCGCTCAACTCCGACCTCTCGATGGTGGCGAGCGCGTTCGGCCTCGACCCGCTCTCGCACCGCGGCACCGATCACGGCGTGCTGCTCGTCAACAAGACCGGCACCGACACGGGCGTGCGCTCCGAGGCGGGCGTGCTGCGCGGCCCGGCCGGCGCGGTCGCCTACGCGGCGTCCGTGCAGTTCAACGACAGCGGGCTCGCCGCGCGGCTGCGCGTGCTCGACGCCCTCCGGGCCGTGGGGATCGACCTGCTCGAGTACGTGCACTGACCGCGGGAGCGCGTGTCCTCCGAAAGGGGGACCCCCCGTACTGGGACATGCCCGTCCACGGGGCGCCGCCTAGCGTCGAGAGTGCGACCGGTGCGCGAACCCGAAACTCGCGCGCCTCCCCAGGTCGCCTCCGCAGAACCCCCGCATCCTGCGACGCGAACCCCTCCGAACCCCCGCCGGAGCGTCGCCGGTCCGAGCCGAGACCCGGGGTGGCCTCGGCGCGCTCCCCAAGGATTCCCCCGTGCCCCAGCGACTCGTCGCCGCGCTCACGACCGTGCTCCTCGCGGTCGGCCTCACCGTCGGTGCGGCCCTGCCGGCCTCCGCCCACACCCCGACGGTGACCTCGTCGTGCTCCACCCTGACGGTGCAGTTCATGGACTACGGCGGCGGCACGACCAACAAGTTCACGGTCACCGTCGACGGCAAGCTGCTCGACACCCGCACCTTCGGCGACGACTTCCTCGCCAAGACCTACCCGCTCGCGGGCGACGTCGCGCACTCGTACGTCGTGGAGGTCGACGCGGAGCACAACGAGCACGACCGGCTCGTCTCCCTGCGCAACGCCTTCACGGGCACCACGACGCCGTGCACCGCGTCGACGCAGTGCCTCAACCCGTTCTCGTCGGCCCTCAAGAACTTCACGATCCTCACCTCGGGCAGCGTGACGCTCAACAGCACCTCGCACGTCACCGGCACGATCGCCGCGGGCGACGACGTCGTCGTGCAGCGCGGCTACGGCACGGGGCTCAACGAGGACGGCTCCGCCCTCCCGGTGATCGAGGGCACGAGCACGGGCCTGCTCGTCGGGGATCAGGTCATCCTGAACGCCGCCGACGAGGCTCTCAAGATCGACGGCGGGGCCGCCACCCGCGTCGGGAACGTCGGCGCGGGAACCGCCTCGGGGGTGCGCTTCTACCCCACGACCGACACCGGACGCTACGTGCGCCTGGGCACGAGCGCGACGATCGACCAGATCAAGGCCCCGGGCCTGTGGAACACCGCGTTCTCCGGCGCGTTCACGAACCTCGTCGCGAACGCGAACACGATCGCCGGCTACGACGACGACGACGTGCACCTCGTGACGGCCGTCGCGAACGGCCAGGACGGCAAGAAGGTCACGCTCAACCCGGGCGTGCCGAACGTGCTCCGCGTCAGCTCGACCGAGCTGAGCGCCATCACGAAGCTGTTCTTCGACGGCGTCGCGCCGAGCGCCACCACGCCGTTCATCATCGACGTCACGACCGGGACGTCGCCGACGACCGTGCCGGTCCTCATGCCGAAGACCGACCGCTCGGAGTTCCGGTACATCCTCTGGAACTTCTCGAAGGCCACGGGCGCGCTCGCGCTGAAGACCTCGACGGGTCAGGACTTCCTGCGCGGCTCCGTGCTCGCGCCCCGCGCCGACGTGAGCCTGACGGCCGGCGGCCTCGAGGGTCAGATCGCGGCCAAGTCGCTGACCGTGACGACGGGATCGGAGATCCACCACTTCGCGTACTCGCCGTGCGCCCCGACCACGACGCCGGTCACGGTGAAGACCGCGCCGAGCGTCACGGCGCCGACCTGCACCGCCGACGGCTCGCTCGTCGTGCCGTCCCAGACGAACATCACGTGGACCGGCGGCGCGCACGGTGCCGGTCCCGGCACGTACACCCTCGTCGCCTCGGCGACCGCGGGTCACACGCTCTCCGGTCAGGCGACCTGGACGCTCACCGTCAAGCCGAAGGGCGACGGGCTGAACTGCGTGGAGGCCGTCAAGCCGACCCTCACGGTCGCGCAGTGCCACGCGACGTCGGGCGCCCTCGTGAGCGCGTACGTCACCATCCCGTCCACCGCGAATCTCGCCTACAGCATCAAGGGCGGTGCGCCGCTCGCGCCGAACCAGAAGGTCGACCTCGGCGTCGGCACCCACGTCGTGGATGTCGTCGCGACGAACGGCTTCACGAACACCGGTCCGGCGTCGTTCACGATCGTGGTCTCGGCATTCGACTGCAACAAGGCGGTCCAGCCGGACCTCACCCGCGCGGTCTGCAACCCCGACGACACGGTGACGTCTGCCTTCGTCCGCATCCCGACCACCACGCCGGGCCTCGACTACACGATCGCGGGCATCGAGGGCGGAGCTCCGCTGAGCGGCGACGTGCCGCTCCCGGCCGGCACCTACACGGTCGAGGTGACCGCCAAGGCCGGCTACACGAACACCGGTCAGACGTCGTTCACGATCGTCGTCCCCGCGGTGACCTGCGAGAAGGCCGAGCAGCCGGCCCTGACGGCGGCGTTCTGCCACCCGACCACCGGCCTCTTCCAGACCGCCTTCATCACGATCACGACGAAGACCCCGGGCCTCGAGTACCGGATCGCGGGGATCGACGGCGACAAGCCGCTCGCGGGCACCGTCAACCTGCCGGCCGGCACGTACACGGTGACCGTCACCGCGACCACCGGCGTCACGAACACCGGCCAGCCCTCCTTCACGATCGTCGTGCCGGCGCTCACGTGCGAGAAGTCGGTCGAGCCGACGCTCACGAAGGCGCAGTGCGACGTCGGCAGCGGCGCCTTCACGTCGGCGTTCATCCGGATCCCGACGACCACCCCCGGTCTCGAGTACCGCATCGCGGGCGTCAACGGCGGCGCCGCGCTGTCCGGCAAGGTCGACCTGGGCCCCGGCACCCACACCGTGACCGTCACCGCGACGACCGGCGTGAAGAACACGGGCGCGCCCTCGTTCACCCTCACGATCGACCCGCTGAGCTGCGAGAAGGCCGTCGAGCCGACCCTCGCCGTCGCCCAGTGCGACGCGAACGGCGACCCCGTCGGCGCGACGCTCACCGCGACGACGACGACTCCCGGTCTCACCTACACGATCCGCGGCGGCGCGCGACTCGACCCGGGCATCCCGGTCGGCGTCGCGACGGGCACCCACATCGTCGACGTCACCACGGCGACGGGCGTCAGGAACACGGGGCTCGCGTCGTTCACGATCACGATCGACGGGCTCGACTGCAACAGGGCGGAGGAGCCGAGGCTCACCCCGGGCGAGTGCAGCATCCTCACCGGCCCGTCGAGCGCGTTCGTGCGGATCCCGACGACGACCCCGGGTCTCGTCTACAGCATCGGCGGCCAGGACCACGCCGCGGGGGCGGAGGTGGACCTCCCGGTCGGCCCGTACAAGGTCGACGTGCGCGCGATCCCGGGCGTGAAGAACACGGGCCCCGCGTTCTTCACGGGCACCGTCGCGCCCGTCGACTGCGAGCAGGAGGAGTACGTCGAGCCGAAGGTCACGCCGCAGACCTGCGACAGGGTGATCGGCGGCACCACGAGCGGCTCGCTCCTCTTCACGCTCAACCCCGACATGGCGTACTTCCTCGACGGCGTCGAGGTGACGACCGCGTCGGTGACGACCCCGAGGACCGGCGCGCACACCATCGAGGTCGTGCCGGCCGCCGGGCACTACATCAAGGGCGGCGTCGACACCTTCACGGTGACCGTGCCGCCCGCGCTCGGCTGCGACAACGTCTACACGACCCCGCTCGACCCGTTCGCCGCCCCCGAGGTGTGCGACCTGCAGTCGACGGGCAAGCTCGACGGCTCGATCACGGTCGTGCACGTCGCGGGCATCCAGTGGTACATCGGCACGAAGGCCGACGGCAGCGACAAGGTCGCCGTCGGCGACCCGAGCACGGCGGGCAACGTGACGTACGCCTACCCCGCGGGCTCCTACGTCGTGTTCGCCGAGTCGAAGGACCCGACGATCTCGATCAAGCCCGGGCACACGGCCTTCCCGCTCACCGTCGACTACCCGAGCCAGCTCTGCACCCTCGGGTACTTCGACCCGTCCGCGTCGGCGACACCCGCCGTGTGCACCGCCGCCGGTGACGGCCGCGGCACCATCACGGTCGACCTCATGCCGGGCGTGACGTACGCGTTCCAGGGCGGCCCGACGATCACGACCGCCCAGACGAAGGTGGCCCCGGGCACGTACACCGTCGTCGCGACGCCGGACGATCCGCGCTCGGCGCTGTCGCAGGACACGTGGCTCCTCACGGTCGCGGCTCCCGCGGTGCTGCTCTGCGACCTCGAGACCCTGGCCCTCACCGGCCAGAGCTCGACGGGCGTCGGGATCCTCGCGATCCTCCTGCTCCAGGCCGGCCTCGTGCTCGTGGCCGCGCAGTTCGTCCGGATGCGTCGCGCCCGCCACCGGGCGCGGTGACCCGCCGCACTCCGGATCCGGAAGGTGTCCCGCTCGACGAGCGGGGCACCTTCTGCCTCTGCGCCGAATGTGTCAACCCCGCCGGTCGGAAACGTCGGCGGACTAGGGTGGGAGACCTGGATTTCCGCACGAATGGAGTTGCACATGAGGGGCAAGATCCTCTTCGTGGCCGGCCTCGGCCTCGGATACGTCCTCGGAACCCGCGCCGGACGCGAGAAGTACGAGCAGCTGAAGACCGCCGCGCTCAAGGTGTGGAACGACCCCCGCGTGCAGAAGCAGGTGGATGCGGTCGAGGACTTCGTGAAGGACAAGGCGCCCGAGGTGGCGGACTTCGTCTCCGACAACGCCAAGAAGGTCGTCGACAAGGTCGCGAGCAAGACGCCCGCGAAGAAGCCGGCGACGCGCGCGTCGTCGAGCGGCTCGTCGTCGACGCGCAGCACGTCCTCCGGCTCCTGAGCCATGTCGGGCGCAACCCCGCAGGGCTCCGCCGCGCCGCGTAAGCGCTCCGTGTTCGCGCTCCTCGCGGACGTGCCGTCGCTCGTCACCGACCTGGTGCAGCGCGAGATCGAGCTGGTCAAGACCGAGCTCGTCGCGAAGCTCAAGGCGCTCGGCGTCGGCGCCGGGCTCATCGCCGGTGCGCTCGTCGTGCTGCTCGGGATGCTCGGGGTGCTGCTGACGGCGGCGATCCTGGCGCTCTCGCTGGTCATGCCGGGGTGGCTCGCGGCGCTGCTCGTCGCGGCCGTGCTGCTCATCATCGCGGTGATCATCGGCCTCACCGGCTACCGCATCCTCATGCGGGGCGTCCCGCCGGTGCCGACGGAGGCCCTCGACAGCCTCCGCCGCGACCTCAGAGCCATCAAGGGAATCGGAAAGCGAGGAAACACATGAGCATCGACGCTGCGAAGAACCAGGCCGCGAAGGCCCGCGCCGAGCTGGCCGCCACGCTCGACTCGATCGAGGATCGCCTGAACGTGCCCAAGCGCGTGAACGAGCTGGGCCAGAAGGCGGCCGCCGCCTACGAGAAGAACCCCGTGCCCTGGATCATCGGCGGCGTCGCGGTCGCGGTGATCGCCGCGGGGCTCGTCGCCTGGGCCATCTTCTCGGGCGACGACGACGACTGACCGGCGTCGCCGACCGACGCGACGAAGCACGCACGTCCCGGACGCGGGATGATGGAAGGGTGAGCACCACCCGTCCGCTCTCGTCGTGGCGCGTCCTCGTGCCGCGCGGCGGCAGCTGGGGCGACCGCGTCTCGGCGCGCGTGCGGGAGCACGGCGGCATCCCCGTGATCGCCCCGATGCTCAACTTCGCGAGCGCGGAGGACCCCGCGGCGCTCGCCAACGCCCTCCACGAGCTCCAGGACGGGCAGTTCGACTGGATCGTGCTCACGAGCGCGACGACGGTCGACGTGCTCGTGAGCCAGGGCACGCGCATCCCGGAGGCGACGCGCGTCGCCGCCGTCGGCGAGACGACCGCCGCGGCGCTGCAGCTCGCGGGGTACCGCGTCGACTTCGTGCCGACGTCCGACAACTCCGCGCGCGGGCTCGTGCGCGAGTGGCCGGCGAGCGAGATCCGCGGGCGGGTGCTCGTGCCGCAGTCGGACATCGCGGAGCCCACCCTGGTCGCCGGCCTCGCCAAGCTCGGCTTCGCCGCGGAGTACGTGACCGCCTATCGCACCGTCGGCGTGCCGGTGTCGCCCGAGGTCGCCGCCGACGTCGCGAGCGGCAGGATCGGCGCCCTCCTCATCACGTCCGGCAGCGTCGCGCGTCAGGTCGCCGCCCAGCTCACCCCGCTGCCCGAGTCGACCGTCATCGTCTGCATCGGCCCGCGCACCGCCTTCGACACCCGCGCGGCGGGCCTCCCGGTGCACGCGATCGCGGAGGAGCGCACCTCCGACGCCCTCATCGACGCCCTCGTCGACTACGTGACGGGCTGACGCCGCCCGTCAGGCGAGCAGCGCGAGGGCGAGGAACAGGATGCCGAGCGCCGGGGCCACTCCCTGCACGAGGGCGGCGCGCAGCATCCGGCGGTTCGACGTGACGAGCACGAGGGCGGCGAGCAGCATGCTGCCGAGGGCGAAGAGCGCCACGGCCACACCCGCGTCGGCGCGCGTGCCGGTCGCGACGAGCACGAGCCCGATCCCGACGCCGAGGGCGAGGAAGAGGTTGTAGAAGCCCTGGTTGTACGCCATCGGCCGCAGCACCTCGGCGTCGCGCGGATCGCGCACCCCGAACGTGCGCTGCGTCGCCGGCCGGCTCCAGAGCAGGCTCTCGAGCGCGAAGATGTAGACGTGGATGAGGGCCGCGAGGCCCGCGAACACCGCACCGAGAACCCAGAACGCCGTCGTCATGGCGTACAGTCTCGCACCGTCGGGGTCAGCCGAACAGCACCCGCGCCTCGTCGTAGCGCGCCTGCGGCACCGTCTTGAGCTGCCCGAGCGCCTCGGAGAACGGCACCTCGATCATGTCCGTGCCGCGCAGGGCGACCATGTTGCCCCAGCGCTCCTCGAGCACCATCGACACGGCCTTCATGCCGAACCGCGTCGCGAGCACGCGGTCGTACGAGGTCGGGGTGCCGCCGCGCTGGATGTGCCCGAGCGTCGTCGCGCGCGTCTCGATCCCGGTGCGCTCCTCGATGATGGGAGCGATCATCTCGCCGATGCCGCCGAGGCGAGGACGCCCGAAGGCGTCGAGCCCCCGCTCGGAGTGCGCGTCGTCCATCGAGTCGAGCTTGAAGCCCTCCGCGACCGCGACGAGCGGGGCGCGGCCGCGGTCGCGGGCGCTCTCCACCCACTCCACGATCTGGTCGATGCTCGTCTTCTGCTCCGGGATGAGGATCGCGTGCGCGCCCGCCGCCATGCCGGAGTGCAGGGCGATCCAGCCGACGTGCCGGCCCATGACCTCGGCCACCATGCAGCGGCCGTGCGAGTCGCCCGTCGTGCGGAGCCGGTCCATCGCGTCGGTCGCGATCTGCACCGCGGTGTCGAAGCCGAAGGTGTAGTCGGTCGCCGACAGGTCGTTGTCGATCGTCTTGGGCACCCCGATGATGCGGATGCCGGCCTCGGCGAGGCGGTTGGCGGCGGCGAGCGTGCCCTCGCCGCCGATCGCGATGAGGGAGTCGACGCCGTTCAGCTCCATCACCTCGCGCACGCGGTCGGGTCCGCCGTGCTCGAACGGGTTGGTGCGCGACGAGCCGAGGATCGTGCCGCCCTGCTTCGAGATGCCCATCACCTGCGGGCGTCCGAGCGGCATGGTGTCGTTCTCGACGAGCCCCTTCCAGCCCCACTTGAAGCCCACGAACTCGAGGTCGTGCAGCTTGCTGCCCGTGAAGACGGCACTGCGGATCACCGCGTTGAGTCCGGGGCAGTCGCCGCCGCTGGTCAGGATGCCGACGCTCATGCCTCCATTCTGCCGGGATTACCCAGTGCGACACGTCGCGCGCAAGTGCTCGCGGTCGGATGGCGGTTCTCGCTATATTCGGCGGCGGCACGACGCACGTCGCGCCGCATCCAGATCAAGGAGCGTCTCCATGACCACCCCTGCGCCCACGCCTCAGCCCGGTCCGGCCCCCGTCGACGACGGCAAGACCCTCGGCATCGTCGGCCTCGTGCTCGCGTTCGTGTTCTCGCTCGCGGGTCTCATCGTGAGCATCATCGCGAACAACAAGTCGAAGGCCGCGGGTGTCGAGAACGGCCCCGCGAAGGCCGGCATCATCCTCAGCATCATCTTCCTCGTGCTCGGCGTGATCTTCGCGATCATCTACGTCGTCGTGATCGGCGCGGCGCTCAACGCGGGGCTCTCGACCTACTGAGGTCGCGGTTCCGGTGACGCGCCGGAGCGGGCGCGGGTCGCCAGCTCCGGCTCGTCGTCTTCGCCCGGCCCTGTGGTC
>JAEWKY010000197.1 GCA_023457615.1 Actinomycetes bacterium
CCGCGCCGGGCGGGGAGGGGGCCGCTCGGCCTCCGCCCCGCCTTCGTTCCGTGCGGACTAGGTCAGAAGTCCATGCCGCCCGACGGGTCGCCCATCGGCGCCGGCGCCTTCTCGGGCTTGTCCGCGACGACCGCCTCGGTCGTGAGGAACAGACCCGCGATCGACGCGGCGTTGATGAGCGCCGAGCGCGTCACCTTCACCGGGTCGGCGATGCCGGCCGCGAGCATGTCGACGTACTCGCCGGTCGCGGCGTTGAGGCCCTGACCGACGGGGAGGTTGCGCACCTTGTCGACGACGACGCCCGGCTCCTGCCCGGCGTTGAGCGCGATCTGCTTGAGCGGAGCCTCGATCGCGACCTTGACGATGTTCGCGCCGGTCGCCTCGTCGCCCGAGAGCTTGAGCTTGTCGAACGCGGTCTTCGCGGCCTGGATGAGCGCCACGCCACCACCGGCGACGATGCCCTCCTCGCCCGCGGCCTTCGCGTTGCGCACGGCGTCGTCGATGCGGTGCTTGCGCTCCTTGAGCTCGACCTCCGTCGCGGCGCCGACCTTGATGACCGCCACGCCGCCGGCGAGCTTCGCGAGGCGCTCCTGGAGCTTCTCGCGGTCGTAGTCGCTGTCGGTCTTCTCGATCTCGCCGCGGATCTGGGCGATGCGGCCGTCGATCTGCGCCTTCTCGCCCGCGCCGTCGACGATCGTGGTCTCGTCCTTGGTGACGATGACCTTGCGCGCCTGGCCGAGCTGGGCGAGCTCGGTGTTCTCGAGCTTGAGGCCGAGCTCCTCGCTGATGACCTCGCCACCCGTCAGGATCGCGATGTCGGCGAGCTGCGCCTTGCGACGGTCGCCGAAGCCGGGGGCCTTGACGGCGACCGACTTGAAGATGCCGCGGATCTTGTTGACGATGAGCGTCGCCAGGGCCTCGCCGTCGACGTCCTCGGCGATGATCAGGAGCTGCTTGCCCGACTGGATCACCTTGTCGACGACCGGCAGGAGGTCCTTGATGCTCGAGATCTTCGAGTTGACGATGAGGATGTACGGGTCTTCGAAGACCGCCTCCTGGCGCTCCGGGTCGGTGACGAAGTACTGCGACAGGAAGCCCTTGTCGAAGCGCATGCCCTCGGTGAAGTCGAGCGTCGTGCCGAAGGTCTGCGACTCCTCGACGGTGACGACGCCCTCCTTGCCGACCTTGGTGATCGACTCCGCGATGATCTTGCCGATCTCGGGGTCGCCGGCGGAGATCGACGCGGTGGCCGCGTACTCCTCCTCGGTCTCGACCTCCTTGGCGACGCTCTTGAGCTCGACCTCGACGGCCTCCACGGCCTTGTCGATGCCGCGCTTGAGGCTGATCGGGTCGGCGCCGGCCGCGACGTTGCGCAGGCCCTCGCGCACGAGCGCCTGGGCGAGCACGACCGACGTCGTGGTGCCGTCACCGGCGACGTCATCGGTCTTCTTCGCGACCTCCTTGACGAGCTCCGCGCCGATCTTCTCGTACGGGTCGTCGAGCTCGATCTCCTTGGCGATGGTGACGCCGTCGTTGGTGATCGTGGGGGCGCCCCACTTCTTCTCCAGAACGACGTTGCGGCCGCGCGGGCCCAGGGTGACCTTGACGGCGTCGGCCAGCGTGTTGAGGCCGCGCTCGAGGCCGCGGCGGGCCTCCTCGTCGAAAGCGATGATCTTTGCCATGAGTGTGTGTCGTCCCTCCCGGACGTAGTGCTGGCACTCGCGACGCGCGAGTGCCAGAGTCCATCTTGGCACTCGACAGGGGCGAGTGCAAGCCGCGCCCGGGCGCGGCGCGCGTCACGGCGCGACGTACTCCGCGGTGCCCGCGAGGGGGACGAGCTCGATCCACGAGTTGCCCGGCGCGAGCTGCAGGACCGTGCCCGAGGCGTCGACGAGGCGCAGGGGCGCGGTGCGCGAGTCCTTCGACCACGTGCCGCACACGGTGCGTCCGCCGCTCGACACGCACGCCTCCCCCGAGCCGATCAGCTCGGTCTTCGGGATGTTCTGCGAGACCGTGACCGGAACCCGCAGCACGACGACGTTCACCGCCGAGTACGGCACGCCCGAGAGGTCGAGATCGGGCGTGCCGCTCTGCGACCGCGCCCACATCCCGCGCGCCTCGTCCCACGCCCAGCTCGGGGCCGACGACGAGCCGAACCGCAGCGAGATGGTCTGCACCGGCTCGCCCGAGACGGCGGCCGACGAGCTCGCGACGTCGGGCGCGAAGGCGAACTGCTGAGCCGGCGCCGCGAGGTCGAGGTGCTGCGCGAGGAGCTCGGGGGCGCGCACGATCACGTCGTGCGGACCGGGCCGCCCGGCCTGCCGGAACATGAAGTCCTCGGTGTCGGCCTGCCCGTGGATGGCGTTGTAGACCTCGGTCTCCTGCATCATCACGACGAACCGGTACTGCCCGCCCGAGTAGGCGATCATGCCGCCGAGCGGCGAGACGATGTCGGGATCCATCGGGCGGATGCTGCGGATCGGTCCGATCTCGGCCGGCACGTCGGAGTGCCACACCGCGACGTAGCGCGTGAGGCCGCCCTCGACGAGCTCCTCGAACACCAGGTCGGTGTGCTCGAGCCCCTGCTGCGGTCGCGCATCGGGATGGTTGTCGATCTTCGCGGCGAGCGACGGCGTCGTGAGCGAGCCGGGGTCGACGACCTCTCCCGTGAGCGGGGCGAGGGCGATCGGCGGGGGCGTCTCGTAGGTCGAGGTGTAGTCCGGCGTCGGGGTGGGCATCGGCTCCGTCGCGGCGCACCCGCCGAGCAGAACGAGGGCGCTCAGCGCCCCGACGACACCCGCACGCGAACCCCTGACCCGGACCATGCCGTCATGCTAGGCGGCGCGGCGTCAGACGGGTCGCACCGACTCGGCCTGCGGCCCCTTCGGGCCCGTGCCGACCTCGAAGGTCACGGCCTGGCCCTCCTCGAGGACCTTGTAGCCCGACATGTCGATCGCGGAGAAGTGCACGAAGACGTCCTGGCTGCCGTCGTCGACGGTGATGAACCCGAACCCCTTCTCCGCGTTGAACCACTTGACGGTGCCCTGCGCCATCCGGAACTCCCTGCTTGCGTGAATCGGCCGGTTCCCTGCGGCCCTGCGAGGAATGCTAGCCGCGCGGCGCACCGCGAAACCGGCCCCGACCGGGAGAAACCGTCCGGATCCGCGAGATTAAACACGGGCGTAACACGCCCGACGCAGAGCGGGAACTCAGGGGGCCGGCGGCGCGTAGTCGGCGCCCAGCACGATCGTGATCGGCGCGCCGAAGTAGGCGTCCGAGTTGCGCACGAGCGACAGGTCGGTGCCGAGGATCTCGGCGATCCCGCGCGCGACGCCCTCGTACTGCGCGCCGTTGAAGTAGATCGCCGTGTACTCCACGTCGCGGGACGAGGCGTTGCCCGACGAGATCTGCTGCTCCGACCAGCCGGCCGTCTGCAGCTGGGTCTGCGCGGCGAGCTGCTGCTCCTCGGTCGGCGACGCGTTCAGGATCGAGAACGACACGGCGAGCGTCGGGTCGACGAGGGCCGGGTCGGTGATCGGCTCGACGGGAGGAGCCGTCGTCTGCTCGGTGCCCGGCTCCTCGCCGCCGCCGAAGGCGGGCAGCTCGAACGAGATGTCCGGGTTGACGCGCGACAGGCCGTACAGGCCGCCGAGGACGAGCAGACCTGTCGCGAGCGCCGCCCAGGCGAACGCGATCCAGGCGGCTCCGCGCCGAGGCGGGCCGCGGTGGGCGCCCACGCGCACGAGCTCCGCGGGCAGCTCGTCGAAACGATCCTGGGGTGAGGTGGCCATCTGGTCGCTGCTGTCCTGGCTGTCGGCTCTAGTGGTCAGAGGAGAAGGTACGGGATCGGGCTCGGCGCCGCGAGTCGCGCAGCCGTTGCAGCCGGCGGACGAGGAGCGGATCGTGTCGCACGGCGAGCGGCGACTCGATGAGCGCGTACAACATCTGATAGTACCGAGCTGGGGAGACGCCGAACTCCGATCTGATGGCGGCCTCCCGATTGCCGACCCGGTCCGCCCACTCCCGCTCGAAGGCGAGCACGCGCAGCTCGGCCTCGTCGAGCTCGCTGCGCGGCGGCTCCGCGGGCGTGGGGTCGGTCACGCGGCGATCCTAGGGGTGCCGCCGCGGCGGCTCGGGATGCCCCGCCGCGCTCTCAGAGGGCGCTCAGGCGGTCGCCGTGCGGGCTCGCCTCGGCCAGCGGCTCACCGTCGAGAGCGAGCACGAAGCGCCCGGGGCGCGAGGTCGGATCGGCGAGGCCGCTCTGCTCGAGGGTCACCAGTCCCCCGCCGTGGGCGGCCACCGCGGCCGGGAACGCCGCCCGGGCGTCGGGGGCGAGGTAGACGAGGGTGCCGAGCGAGACGACGACGAGGGTGAGCCCCCGGGG
>JAEWKY010000198.1 GCA_023457615.1 Actinomycetes bacterium
GTGCGGCTCGGGGCGTGGTCGTGGCCGGCCGTCGCGGCGTCGTTCAGCAGGTTCGCCGCGGAGCTGACCGAGGTCGAGCCGGCGGAGCTGCGCGCGGCGTTCGGCGAGCTCGCGGAGCGCTCGGCACGCGCGTCGGCGTCAACCCCCTCGTGAGGTCCGCCCGGCGCGCGTACCGTCGGGTGTCATGAGCGATCCCCGCGACACCGACCCCGGCGCGAACGCGACGGGCAGCCAGACCGACCCCGCGGCCCCCGACTGGACGCTGGTCGACTCGGGGCAGTCCGACGACATCGAGAACAGCCTCACCGGCCAGGGCGTCTCCGACCGGGAGACCGTCGCCGACCTCGAGTCGGCGGAAGGTGAGTCGGCGGAAGGCGACGACGCGTAAGTGTAGTCGTCCGCGGTCCGCGGCGGACCCCCCTTGCCGTCGACGTGGAGACGCCGCACATCCCCGGTAAATTAGGGATGTGGAGACCTCAGCGCCGGTCGTCGACGTCCTGAGAAGGAACAACGTCGTCGTCTCCGGCGTGCCCGACGGGCGGCCGCTCGTGCTCGTCCACGGCTTCGGCTGCAGCCAGGAGATGTGGCGCCTCGTCGCCCCGGCCTTCGAGCACGACCACCGCGTCGTGCGGTTCGACCTCGTCGGCGCCGGCGGCTCCGACCGCTCCGCCTACTCGCCGGGCAAGTACGACTCGCTGCACGGCTACGCCGACGACCTCCTCGAGCTGCTCGCCGCGCTCGACCTGCGGGACGCCCTCGTCGTCGGCCACTCCGTGAGCGCGATGATCGCGGTGCTCGCCGCCAACCGCGACGCCTCGCGCATCGGCGCCCTCGTGCTGCTCGGCCCCTCCCCGCGCTACCTCGACGCCGAGGGCTACGCGGGCGGCTTCACGCAGGAGGCGATCGACGGGCTGCTCGACCAGCTCGACGCCAACTACCTCGGCTGGTCGCAGGCGATCGCGCCGGCCATCATGGGGCAGCCCGATCGGGGCGAGCTCGGCGCCGAGCTCACCGAGAGCTTCTGCGCGACCGATCCCGAGATCGCGCGGCACTTCGCGCGCGTGACCTTCCTCTCCGACAACCGCGAGGACCTCGTCGACGTGCGCGTGCCGACCCTCGTCGTGCAGACCCGGGACGACATCATCGCGCCCGAGTTCGTCGGCCGGTACGTGCACGCGGCGATCCCCGGCTCGGTGCTCGCGGAGATCCCGGTCTCGGGTCACCTTCCCCATCTGTCCGGTCCCGACGAGGTGGTCGCGGCCATCCGGACGTTCGAGGGCTGAGGCATGCCCGAGCACGAGGACTTCGAGGAGCTGTACCACGACGCCCCCGTCGGGTACTTCACGACCCGGCTCGACGACCGCATCACGCGCGTCAACCGCCGGTTCCTGGAGTGGACGGGCTATGAGGAGCAGGATGTCGTCGGCGCGAGGTTCGTCGACCTCCTCGACGCCGGCACGCAGCTCTTCTACGAGACCCGGCACGTGCCCGTGCTGCACCTCGAGGGCGAGACCCGCGAGGTCGTGCTCGGCCTGCGCCGCAAGGACGGCGAGGTCATGCCGATCCTCATCAACTCGGTGCTCGTGCTCGGCCCCGACGACGAGCCGCGGCTCGTGCGCTCGGCCGTGTTCGACGCCACGACCCGCAGCCAGTACGAACGCGACCTCGTGACCGAGCGGCGCGCCGCGGAGTCGGCGGCCGCGCGGGTGCAGGTGCTGCAGAACGCGTCGCAGCAGTTCGCCGAGAGCTCGTCGCAGGCGGAGCTCGCCGAGGCCCTGCACCGCATCGTCGCGGATTCCCTCGTCGCCTCCGTCGCCTGCGTCGCCACGATCGACGGCGAGGGGGAGCTCGAGGT
Source organism: Actinomycetes bacterium (assembly GCA_023457615.1). Classification (GTDB taxonomy): domain Bacteria; phylum Actinomycetota; class Actinomycetes; order Actinomycetales; family Microbacteriaceae; genus Pseudolysinimonas_A. Next base: position 1,856 of record JAEWKY010000198.1, read on the forward strand.
CATCGCGGGCGTGAACCCCCTGGCCGGGCTGTACGAGCGCACCGACGCGCGCCCCGGCGCCGAGGCGCTGCGGCAGGGTCGGGCGATGCTCCTCCCCGACCGCGACGCGATCGCGGGCGACTACCCCGTGATCGCCCAGGCGATGCGCACGGCGCGCCTCGAGGGGCTCGCGGCGTTCCCGCTGCTGCGGGATCACGCGCCGTTCGGCATCGTCGCGGCGTTCTTCGCCCGTCGGCGCGAGCTCGAGCCCGCCGCGATCGAGCTCGTCGAGGCCATCTGCCGCCAGGCCGCGCAGACCCTCGCGCGCATCCGCCTGCAGGAGGAGCTCGCCCACCTCGCCCTCCACGACCAGCTCACCGGGCTCGCCAATCGCGCCCTGCTGCGGGAGCACATCGACGCCGCGCTCGCCGGCAGCGCCCGCACCGCGCGTCCGATCGCGATGATGTTCCTCGACCTCGACGGGTTCAAGCCGGTCAACGACAGGCTCGGCCACACGACGGGAGACGAGGTGCTGCGCGAGGTCGCGCGGCGGCTGCGCGGAGCAGTGCGCGACTCCGACATCATCGGACGGTTCGGCGGCGACGAGTTCATCGTGCTGTGCCCCGACACCGACCACGACGACGCCGCGCACATCGCCGAACGGCTGCGCCAGGCGATCGCCGAGCCGATGCCGTGGCTGCCGGCGGGCTTCGCCGTCTCGGCGAGCGTCGGCGTCGTCGTGCAGCGCCCGGCTCCCGAGCTGCGTCCCACGACCGACGACCTGCTCGAGCTCGCCGACACCGAGATGTACCGGGCGAAGAACGCGGGGCGCAACCGCGTGAGCCTCGCCGCCCGCTGAGGCCGATCCGCGACCGCCCCTGCGGGATGCCGGGTCAGACGGAGACGGTCTCCTCGACCTGCTCGGGCGTCGCGCGCTCGTAGCCCGGGCCCTCGGCCGGGATGCCGTGCTTGTCGAGCGCCGACTCGACGATCGTGAGCCCCTCCATGCCGGGGAGCTTCGCGATGTGCGAGTCGATGTCGCGGATGAGGCGACGCCCCTCGGTGCCGCCGAAGAGCTGGCCCATGACGTGCTTCACCTCGGACTCCGACGAGATGCCCGAGCCGACCGGGGCCCACGCCTTGCGGAGCGCGAAGCGCGCGATGACCTGGGCCTTCTTGCTCTTCGCGAGGCGATCGCGCGCCTGGGTCGCGTAGAAGGCGACGTGCTTGGTCTCCTGCTGCGCGATCCGCTTCAGCAGCTCGGCGAGCACGGGGTGGTTCTCCTGCTTGGCCATGCGGTGGTAGGCGGCGTTCGCCGACCACTCGTTCGCCGCGCCCCAGGCCATGTGCACGGCGACGAAGTCGTTGCCGACGAGCCCGCCCAGCAGCGACTGCTTGATCGGGTCGAGGCGGTCCTTCCATCCGAGCTTGAGCCGCGTGGCCTTGAGCTCGTCGTAGTCGACGGTGATGCCGTGCTTGCCGAGCACGGCGGCGAGCGCCTCGCCGTGCCAGAACTCCTCGCGGTTCCACATCGTCATGAACGAGCCGATCTCCGGCTCCTTGTGCGAGGGCGTGGTCAGCAGATCGCGCAGGTAGCAGACGGTGTGGTACTCGACATCGCACATGTAGCGCAGCACGCGGAGGCTCTCCGGCGGCAGCGGGTCGGTCTCGAACGCCTCGAGGTCGAGGTCGGTCCAGGTGACCGGCTCGGACTGCGCGGTGTACCTGTCGATGTCGAACGCCACGGGTGGCTCCCTTACTCGGAGGGGGTCGTCTCGGAGGGCTTCGGAGTCGGGGCGGACGCCGGATTGCCGTCCATCAAAGCACGCTCGGGTGAACGCATGCCCTTCTTCCAGTTGTGCACCGGCCAGTGGCGCTTCTTCGCCTCGGCCGCGAGCTGCGGATCGGGGTTGACCGCGGTGGGGTGCCCGACCATCTCGAGCCAGCCGAGGTCGGCGTGGCTGTCGCCGTAGCCGTACGACGCGGCGAGGTCGGCGCCGTGCTCCTTCGCGTACCGCGTGAGCCACGCGGCGCGGGACTCGTCGACGATCGGCGGCTTCGTGAGATAGCCCGTGAGCACCCCGTCCTTGGCGTGCATGTGCGTCGCGACGACGTCGTCGAAGAGGTTCGCGAAGGGCTTGGCGAGCAGCCCGATCGATCCCGAGACGAGCACCGTGCGGTGGCCCGCGGCCTTGTGCGCCCGGATCTGCTCGAGCGCGGCGACGCTCGTGTGGCGGCGCATCGTGTCGCTGTAGCCGCCCGCGACGATCTTCTCGAGACGCGCGACCGGCATCCCCTCGTAGCGTCGCAGGAAGGAGCGGATGAACTCGCCGCGGTTGCGGCGCTCGGCCCGCAGGTACCCGGGCACCGAGCCCAGGATGCGCGCGACCTCGGCGGGCCAGGCCGCCTTCCGGAACCCCGCGGAGCGCACCCAGAGGTACTGCTGCACGATGTTCGAGTCGACGACGGTGCCCTCCATGTCGAAGATCGCGAGCACGTCGCCGCGCGGCGGCAGCTCCCGCACGCGCGGGGGCACCGCGGCGGCGCGCTCGGCCTGACGCGCGCGCGAGAAGGCCTTGGTGAGCTTCGCGATCGCGGGGAAGTGCACGTTCTGGAGGTAGTCGTCCCAGTCGATCGCCGCGATGTCGAAGCCCTTGTCGGCCTTCTCCTTCGCCGGCAGGGCGTCGTGGAGAGCCCGCAGGTTCGAGTCGTCGAAGATGAGCTCGGTCTCGACGTACACGCGGTAGAGCGAGACGAAGTTGCGCAGGGTCGCGAGGTCGGCGACGCCCTTCTGCAGCTGCGCGAGGGTCTTCTGCGAGCCCTTCGTCTTCGGCAGCACGCGGAGTGCGCGCTCGCCCGCCTTCACGCGGCGCTCGAGACGGTTGATGCCGCGCTCGACCTTCTCCGGGCCGGGGAAGCGCCAGACCGGCGCCTCGATGGGCTTGCCGTTGCGATCGGTGAGCGGGTTCTTCACGAAGAACTCGTGCACGTTCTCGTACATCTGGTGGAACGGCACGGGATTCGAGGCGCCCGACGCGACGTGGAAGTACTCGGGGTCGCCCTTCTTCGCGGGGTTCGCCGCGGCGGCGATGATCGTGTTGACGACGTAGTCGACCGGGATGAGGTCGAGGATGCTGTCCGGCAGCCCGGGGAACTCGGGGAGCTGCCCCTTGCCGTAGGCCATGATGAGCGGGTCGGCGACCTTGAAGCCGTCGATCCAGCCCGGGAACGGGTGCTTGAGGGCGCTCTCGATGATCGCCGGCCGCACGACCGACAGGCGGTGGTCGACGCCCCACAGCTCCTCCGCGGCGCGCTCGGAGAAGGCCTTCGAGAGCGTGTACACGTCGGTCCAACCGAGGCTCTGGGCGCGGGTGCGTCCGGCATCCACGAGCTCCTGGCGCACCCAGGCGACGCGGGCGATCTCGCTCCACTTCGCGACGGCCTGGGGGCCCTCCTTGCCGTGCTCGTCCTGGGCCGTCTTCATGAAGCCGCGGAGCCGGTGCGGCTCGCGCGACTCGTTCTCGATGCGCCGGTGCGCGTCGAACGCCGAGGCGTACTCGGCGCGCCAGTCGATGTCGTGCTTGAGGCTCGTCTCGGGCGCGACGCCCTTGCGCAGGCCCTGCACGTAGCACGTGGAGACGTGCACGACGCGCGGGTCGCCGCCGGAGGCGCGCAGGGCCTCGTAGAGGTTGACGACGCCGCCGATGTTGGCGTCGAACGACTCGTTGATCGGGTCGTCGAACGACACGCTCGCGGCGCTGTGGATGACGAGGTCGAGGTCTTTCGCGAGCTTGAGCGGCGAGCTCAGCCCGCCCTCGACGACCTTGATGCGGTTCGCGACCGCGTCGTCGATGCCCTTCTCGCCCACCTTGTCGCGCCACGCGGCGAAGACGGGCTTCTTGAGCAGGCCGCGCACGCGGTCCTCCGCCGTCGCGCCGCCCTTCACGCGCACGAGGATCGTGACCGTCGTGCCGGGGTGGTCGTTGAGCAGTCGCTCGAGCACGGCCTGACCGACGAAGCCGGTCGCTCCGGTGAGGAAGACCTTCGCGGAGCCGAGGTCGAGGGTCGCCTTCTGGGGGGTCACGGAACCAGTCTCGCAGCCACGGTGGGCCCGAGGGGAGCCAGGCCCGGCAGCGCGGCGATCGCGGAGGCGAGCTCCGCGGCCCGGGCGGCGCCCTCCGTGCCGCCGAACACGACGGTCTCGAAGAACGTGCGCTCCTCGGCGGGGCGCTCGGTCGCGCCGACCGGCCACGCGGTCTGCTTGACCGTCCTCGCCGTGAGGGTGCGGGCGCGCGACGACTCGGCGAGCCGGCGGTGCGCCTCCTCGGCGAGGAATCGGATGTGACGGTCCTTGATCTCGAGCACCATCGCGACGACGGCGTGGAGCCCGCCCGCGAGGCCCTCGAGCCGGCGGTAGGCGGCGCTCGTGACCCACTCGTCGATGAGGCCGATCGTCACGTGCGCGGCGACGAGCTTCGGGCCCGCGATGTTGCCGGCGATCGCGCGCAGCACGGGGCCGCGGCGATCGGCACGCTCGACCCGGGACTTGCGAAGCATGCCGTCCGCGGAATCCGTCGGATGCCCGGTCGCCTCGAGCACGGCGGTGAGGGCGTCGGCGATCCAGAACTTCTCGAACGCCCACGTGGTGAGGAAGGCCGTGACGCGCGCGTCCTTGTGCGTCGCGGTCACGAGGAGGTTGCGCATGCGGTGCATCGTCGAGCTCTCGAGGTCGCGCAGCACGCGGATGAGGCGGGCGGCGTCGGCGTCGACATCCTCGGGGGCGAGGTGGGAGAGATCCATCTCCGACCGGTGGTTGCCGCGGGCGGTGCGCGCGAACTCACGGACGTCGAACGTCATCGGGAAAGCCCTTCCGGTGATCGAGCAGCGCCGCGGGCGCCGGTCGCGGGCCGACCCCTGCACGACTCGGAACCGGCCCGCCACGTATCGTATGGCACATGGGTATCGCTCTCGTCACGGGAGGGACGTCGGGCATCGGCGCCACCTTCGCCCGGCAGTTGGCCGCGAAGGGCGACGACATCGTGCTCGTCGCGCGCGACGAGGCGCGACTCGAGGAGATGGCGCATGAACTGCGCGGCATGGGTCGCCAGGTGGAGGTGCTTCCCGCCGACCTCGCGCGGCGCGACGACGTGGCGAAGGTCGTGGCGCGGCTCGAGGACGCCGCGCGTCCGATCGACGTGCTCGTGAACAATGCCGGATTCGGCATGCATACGCGCGCGTCCGACGCCGACTCGGGCGTTCACGACCAGGCCTTCGAGGTCATGGTGCGCGCGGTGCGCGAGCTCGCGGGCGCCGCCGCCCGGGGGATGCGCGCGCGCGGCCGCGGGCGCATCATCAACGTCTCGAGCACGGCCGGCTTCATCACCATGGCGAGCGGGTACTCGGCCGTGAAGGCCTGGGTCACCGTCTTCAGCGAGGGCCTCTCGAACGAGCTGCACAAGACCGGCGTCACGGTGACGGCGCTGTGTCCCGGCTGGGTGCACACCGAGTTCCACGCGCGTGCGGGCATCTCGAAGGGCGGCATCCCCTCCTGGATGTGGCTCGACTCCGAATCCCTCGTGCGGTCGGCGCTGCGGGACGCCGAGCGGGGCAGGGTCATCTCCATACCGAGCGTTCGGTACAAGGTGCTCATGTGGTTGGTGCGGCACCTCCCGCGCAGCACGGTGCGCGCGATCTCGCGCGCCATTTCTTCGAGCCGCAGCAGTACTGTGGCCCCGTGACCGACGGCGCCGCGGAGTAAGGGGAGTCCATGTCCGCCAACACCGATCGCTTCACGTCGAGGGGACGGGCCGCCGCCCGCTTCGTCGCCCAGCGCGGCATCCTGAAGCCCGTCGCCTGGTCGACCGTCGACGTCGAGGTGCACGGCCGCCGGCAGCTCAAGAGCGTGGGCAAGGCGTTCATCGCCATCGCCAACCACTCGAGCCACCTCGACGCCCCGCTCATCATGGGCTCGCTGCCGCGCCGGATGGCGCGCTACCTCGCGGCGGGCGCCGCCGCCGACTACTTCTTCGACGTGTGGTGGCGCCGCGGGCTCACGGGGCTCTTCTTCAACGCGTTCCCCGTCGACCGCACGGGCGTCGACCCGCGCGGCGTGAGCGCGAAGGTGCTGCTGCAGAAGGGCGTGCCCCTCCTCGTCTTCCCCGAGGGCACGCGCGCCAAGGACTACCGCAAGCTCGGTCACTTCAAGCCGGGCGCCGCCGCGCTCTCCGCCGCGACCGGGGTGCCGTGCATCCCGATCGCCCTCGTCGGGGCCGGCCGCGCGCATCCCCGGGGAGGCAAGTGGCCCAAGCCCGGGCGCCTGCCGGTCGCCGTCGTCTACGGTGCTCCGATGTACGCTCGCGAGGGCGAGGTGCCGGCCGAGTTCATGGCGCGCATCAAAGCCGAGATCGAGCGGATGCTCGCCGAGCACGGTCCACGAGTGCTCGGCGAGGACAACCCCTATCACTCCCCCGAAGGAGATTCGAAGTGACCGACGTCAAGCACATGAAGTGGTGGGGCTGGGGCAACGAGGGCACCGCCTTCCACTGGCAGGACAAGCCCGGCTTCGCGCCGTTCGTGCTCAAGGCGGTCGGGCTCGACCTGCACTCGGCGACCGCGGCGAAGGCGCCGACGTTCGAGTCGATGACGATCCCGAAGCCCGTGGCCCCGGCGGCGATCCTCAAGACGCTCGGCGCCATCGTCGGCGCCGACGACGTGCGCACCGACGACATGGAACGCGTCGTGCACGTGTACGGCAAGAGCTTCCGCGACATCGCCCGCATCCGGGCGAACAAGGTGAGCCGCTACCCCGACGTCGTCGTGTACCCCGACGACGAGGCGGAGGTGCAGCGGGTCGTCGACGCGGCCGTCGCGGCGAATGCGGTGCTCATCCCCTTCGGCGGCGGCAGCAACATCGCCGGGTCGCTCGAGCCGCAGGCGGGCGAGAAGCGCACGATCATCTCCCTCGACCTCGGGCGGCTCAACCAGGTGCTCGACATCGACGAGGATGCCGGCACCGCACGCATCCAGGCGGGCGCCCTCGGCCCCGACCTCGAGGCGCAGCTGCAGAGGAAGGGCTGGACGATCGGTCACTTCCCCGACTCGTTCACCCACTCGACCATCGGCGGCTGGGTCGCCACGCGCTCCTCCGGCATGCAGTCGGACCGCTTCGGCGACATCGCCCAGATCGCGCGCGGTCTGCGCGTCGCCCGTCCCGGCGGCACGCTCGTCATCCGCTCGCTGCCGTCGACGTCGACGGGTCCGAGCGTGCGCGAGATGATCCTCGGCTCGGAGGGACGTCTCGGCGTGATCACCGAGGTGACCGCCCAGGTGCGCCGCAACGCCGAGGTGCGGGAGATCCAGGCGTACTTCTTCCCGAACTTCTCGGCGGGCCTCAAGGCCATGCAGGAGATCAACGAGTCGGACGCGCATCCGTCGATCACCCGCGTCTCCGACGGCCGCGAGTCGGGCTTCTCGCTCGCGACGAGCAAGGCGCGCAAGGGCGTCTCCAAGCTCATGGCCGAGACCGTGCTGCCGCAGCTCATGAAGAGCAAGGGCTGGGAGAAGCAGCCCGGCGGTCTCGAGAACATCGCGCTCTCGTTCATCGGCTTCGAGGGCACCAAGTCGGGCACGAAGTACTCCAAGTCGATCGTCGACAAGATCGTGAAGAAGCACGGCGGCATGGGCGTCGGCACGGGGCCCGGCGTGCTCTACGACCAGAAGAAGTTCGACACCCCGTACCTGCGCGACTTCCTGCTCGACTTCGGCGCCGTCGGCGACGTCTCGGAGACGGCCGCGCCCTGGTCGAAGCTACAGGCGGTCTACGACGGCGCGATGAAGGCGGCGGACGAGGCGTACGCGTCGATCGGCATCAAGGGCTGGATCATGGCGCACCTCTCGCACTCGTACCACTCCGGCGCGTGCCTGTACTTCACCTTCGCGTTCGTCGGCGACAAGGACATGCTCGGCGAGTACGACGTCGTGAAGAGCGCGATCCAGCAGTCGTTCATCGACAACGGCGCGACCCTCTCGCACCACCACGGCGTCGGCGTCGAGCACTCGCCGTGGATGGAGCAGGACATCTCGGCGCAGGGCGTGCAGGTCATGGCCGGGCTGTTCTCGGCCACCGACCCCCAGGGCAACCTCAACCCGGGAAAGATCCTCGGCGCGAAGCCCGAGAAGGTGCCCGCGACGGCGCCGGCGAAGGCCCCGGCCCGCGCCGCGGCGAAGCCCGCGACGACGGCGGCGAAGAAGACGCCGGCGAAGACCGCGGCGGCCAAGACGACGACGGCGAAGACTGCCGCGAAGGCGCCCGCCGCGCGCAAGCCCGCGGCGAAGAAGGCCTAGCGCACCGCTCGTACCACGGAAGAGCCCCGGCGCGCGCTCGGCGCGGCCGGGGCTCACCCGTCGTGGCTCGCGGGCTCAGTTCCTCGCGGGCTCAGTCGTCGCGGGCTCAGTCCTCGAAGGCTCAGTCCTCGAACATCGTGTCGAGCGTCACGTCGAGCTCGTCGAGCAGGTCGCTCACGTCGCCCGTCACGTCGCCGACGGTGCTGTCGAACAGGTCCGAGGCGTCGAGGTCGACGCCGTCGATCGCGGTGTGGTTGCCCGAGCCGATCGCGGTGTCGTTGGCCGAGCCGACGACGTTGTCGTTGCCGACGTCGTTGCCGGAGAGCACGCCCGACAGGACGTCGCCCGTGTGCACGTCGCCCGTGCTCACCTCGGGGGCGACGACGACCGGCGACTCGTTCGAGAGGCCGAGGCTCTCGAGGATGCGCGTCTTGGTCTGCGTGGTGTCGGCGGACCACGACTGGGTGGTGTCGTCGGCCAGGGCGGGGGCGGTGGCGCCGAGCACGAAGGCGGTGGTCGCCGCCGCGCCGAGGATGCCGAGGGCGGTCTTCTTGCGGGTGTTCATGGGGGAACTCCTTGCGTGTCATCCGCCGGCCGGGCGCTTCCCGGTCGACACGGGGGCTCCGGTGCGGCGGGTCGGATCGGATTGCGGGGAGCGGTCGCGATCGGCTCCGTCGGACTCTTGACACCGCCTCGACCGTGTGCGCGGGGGCCCCGCATCCCCGGATTCCCGGGCGGCGCGCACTCGGCGACACGGAGGCTGGCAGGTCGCCGAGAGCCGTCGCGTGACGGCGTGGTATCCGCGGGCGGCTAACGTTGACGGAATGCCCGCACTGCACCTGAGCCCCGAGGTCGCGGAGGCGCTCGCCGCCGGCCGGCCCGTGGTGGCGCTCGAGTCGACGATCATCTCCCACGGCCTCCCGCGCCCCCGCAATCACGAGGCGGCGCTCGAGTTCGAGGCGATCCTGCGCGAGCGGGACGTCGTGCCCGCGACGGTCGCCGTGCTCGACGGGGTGCCGCACGTCGGCCTCGACGCGGAGGGCGTGCGCCGCATCGCGGAGGACGAGCTGCTCAAGGCGAGCGTGCGCGATCTGCCCGTGCTCGCGGCCCTCGGCCGGTCGGGAGCCACCACCGTCGCCGCGACCGCGCGACTGGCCGCCCTGGCCGGCATCCGCGTCTTCGCGACCGGCGGACTCGGCGGCGTGCACCGCGGCGCGAACGAGACGTTCGACGAGTCGGCCGACCTGCCGACGCTCGCCGAGAACCCCGTGACGGTCGTCAGCGCGGGCGTGAAGAGCGTGCTCGACATCGCCGCGACCCTCGAGCGGCTCGAGACCTTGAGCATCCCGGTCGTCGGCTACGGCACGCGCGAGTTCCCGGCCTTCTGGCTGCGCGAGTCGGGATACCAGCTCGACTTCTCGGTCGAGGGCGCCGAGCAGGTGGCCGCGATCATGCGCGCGCGTGACGCGCTCGGCGCGCGTCAGGGCGTCGTCGTCGCGAATCCCGTGCCGCTCGACCAGCAGTGGGATCCGGCGGAGCACGACCGGGTGCTCGCGACGGCGTTCGCCGCCGCCGAGGCCGCGGGGGTGCGCGGCAAGGCGGTCACGCCGTTCCTGCTCGGCTACATCGTCGACGCGTCCGGGGGCCGGAGCCTCGAGGTGAACCTCGACCTTGCCCGCAACAACGTGCGGGTCGCGGCGGAGATCGCGAAGGCCTGGGCGGCGCTCGCCGCGGGAGCCTGATGGACGCCCGGCGAGACCGCATCGTCGTCGTCGGCGACATCGTCAACGACATCGTCGTCGTCCCCCGGGGCGCGATGCGCACCGACACCGACACGGACGCCCGCATCCAGCCCCGACCGGGCGGCTCGGCCGCGAACACCGCGGCGTGGGCGGGGTCGGTCGGCGCGGCCGTCGACTTCGTCGGCACGGTGGGCTCGGCCGACGCCGAGCAGCACGCGGAGATCCTGCGGCAGTCGGGCGTCACGCCCCATCTGCACGTCGAGCCCGGGATGCCCACGGGCGCGATCGTGCTCGTCGTCGAGGGCCAGAGTCGCTCGATGTTCACGGATCGCGGCGCCAACGCCGCGCTGCGCGCCGAGTCGCTGACCGAGGAGATGCTCGACGCCGCGCGCGTCCTGCACGTGAGCGGCTACACGATCACGAAGGACAACTCCCGCGGCGCCCCGCTGCGGATGATCGCGCACGCCCGCGACCGCGGCGTCGTCGTCTCGGTCGATCCGTCCTCGACGGGCTACCTCGCCGACTACGGGATCGAGCGCTTCCTGGACGACCTCGCGGGCGTCGAGCTGATCTTCCCCAACCTCGCCGAGGGCGAGCTGCTGTCGGGCGAGACCGAGCCCGAGCGCATCGGGGCGGCGCTGCTCGAGCGCTTCCCGATGGTCGCGCTCAAGATGGGCTCGCGCGGCGGGATGCTGTTCCGTCGCGGGCGACCGCCGCATCCCGTCGCCGCGCCGCGGGTCGACACGTTCGTGGAGCCGACGGGCGCCGGGGATGCCTTCGCCGCGGGATTCCTCGCCCACTGGGTGCGCGACGGCGACGCCGAGGCGGCGACGCAGCAGGCGGTCAACCTCGCCGCCCGCGCCGTCATGCTCGTCGGCGGTCGCCCTCCGCTCTGATCCCCCGCACCCGTTCCCCCGGGAGCCCACCCGGCGGCGCGTCGCGCTAGCGGTGCGTCATGGTCGAGAAGGCGTCGAGCGCCTCCCGGCGGGACTCGGCGAGGTCGACGATCGGCGCGAGCAGCTCGTCGTCCGGCACCCACCGCCGCACGTACGCCCCCGTCGGGTCGAACTTCTTCGCCTGCAGCTCCGGGTTGAACACGCGGAAGTACGGCGCGGCGTCGGCGCCCGATCCCGCCACCCATTGCCAGTTGCCCGGGTTGCTCGCCTCGTCGGCGTCGACGAGGGTGTCCCAGAACCACTCCTCGCCGAGCCGCCAGTGCCGCAGCAGGTTCTTCACGAGGAACGAGGCGACGACCATGCGCACGCGGTTGTGCATCGTGCCGGTGCGCCACAGCTCGCGCATGCCGGCATCCACGAGCGGGATGCCCGTGCGGCCCAGCTGCCAGGCGCGCAGCTCGTCGTCGCGATCCCACGACCACGGGAAGGCGTCGTACGCGGGGCGGTAGTTCGCGGTGGCCAGGTCGGGGCGGGTGTACAGGATCGACCAGTTGAACTCGCGCCAGCCGAGCTCGGAGAGGAACTTCGGCATGTTGCGGCGGGCCTGCGCGCTCAGCTCGCCGTGCGCCCGGGACCACACCTGCGCCGGGCTGAGCTCGCCGAAGCGCAGGTGGGGCGAGAGGCCCGACGTGGCGTTCGTGAGGTCGTCGCGGCGGTCGTAGTGCTCGAGGCCGTCGGTCGCGAACTCCTCGAGCCGGCGGTGCGCGGCCCGCTCGCCCGGCTGCCACGTCTCGCGCAGCCCCTCCGCCCAGTCGGGGCGCGTCGGCAGCAGGGACCATTCGTCGAGGTCGTCGGATGCCGTCCGCGGTCCGGCGGGGAGCTCCCGCGGCGCGGGCAGCGGCTCGCGCATCTCGCGTTCGCGGGCGGCGCGCCAGAACGGCGTGAAGACCTTGTACGGCTCACCGGCATCCGTCGTCACCTGCCACGGCTCGACGAGGAGGTTGCCGGCGAAGCTCTCGACCTCGAGCCCCTCGTCGCGCAGGCCCGTCTTGAGCCGGGCGTCGATCTCGCGGGCTCCGGAGTAGCGGCGGTTCCAGTACACGGCGCCGGCCCCGGTCTCGGCGACGAGCGTGGGGAGCACCTGCTCGGCGGCTCCGCGGCGCAGCACGAGGCGGCCGCCGAGGGCGCGGATGTCGTGGTCGAGCGCCGCGAGGGAGTGGTGCAGCCACCAGCGGGTCGCGCCGCCGAGGGGGCGGATCCCGGGGCTCGTCTCGTCGAGCAGGTAGAGCAGCACGACCGGGGCGCCGCGGTCGAGGGCGGCGCGCAGGGCGGGGTGATCGGCGAGGCGCAGGTCGTCGCGGAACCAGACGATCGAGGGGCCGGTCACCGGGTCAGCCTAGGGACGACGGTCGGCCGGGGCGTGGTCTTGACGCCGCCGTCGCAGAACGTCGCGGGCGGACGGAGCACGGTGCCACTCAGCCGACGAGAGAGCGGCCGGTTAACGGATTGAAGGCCGGCCGCAGAGGCGAGCGGCCGGCCTTCTCCCTTGCACCAAGAGTGTCCTGCAATCACATTCCGCGTCCTCCGCCACAGCAAACGGTGGGCGCTGGAATGAATGTATAACGGATCGGTAACGCCGTCTAGTTACCGGAACGTTATTTTTCTGAGAGTCCGCTTCGAGCCGTGCGCACGGGGCTCGCGAGCGCGACCACGGCCGCGACCGCGAAGATCGCGACGACGATCCAGAGCGACGGGATCGTGCCGAGCACGGCGGCGAGCGCCCCGCCGAGAAGGGCGCCGAGCGCCCCCGCCGAGCGGTTGACGGCACGGCCCGTCGCGTTGACCCTGCCGAGCAGCTCGTCCGGCGCGGCCTGCTGCCGGTAGCTCATCTCGTTCGCGTTCTCGGCCCCTGCGGCGACGCCGCCCGCCGCGAGCGCGACGAAGAGCACCGCGGTGCCGGTCGCTCCGCCGACCACGGGCACGAGGGCGACCCCGGTCCAGGCCAACGGGTAGACGACGCGGGCACCCGCGATGACCGCGCCCTCGCCGAACCGCGTGCCGAGGCGCTCGGCGACCGTGGCCCCCACCAGGGTCGCCGCGCCGACGGCCGAGACGAGCAGCCCGAAGAGCAGGGCCCCGAGCTCGAGCGTGCGCAGCGCGAAGAGCGCGAGGATGGTGAGCGAGGCGGCGTTCGCGAGGAACCAGACGTGCGTCGAGACGGCGAGCGGCGCGAGCACGGGATGCCGGTACGTCGCGCGCAGCCCCGCACGGAGGTCGGCCCGCACGTGCCCGCGCCGGCGCGAGGCCGGCTCGTCGCCGCGGGGGCTGCCGGCGAGCCCCGCGTCGCC
>JAEWKY010000199.1 GCA_023457615.1 Actinomycetes bacterium
GTCCTCGAGCTCCGCGACGGCGACGGCCGGGTCGACCGCGCGCGGGCCGCGCAGCGTGCCGCCCAGCCAGTGGTCCCCCGCCAGGACGCTCACCCAGCAGGCGATGCGGCCGAGGGGAACCCCGCACGTGATGACCGAGCGCTCGCCCACCGTGTCGACCGACTGCGCGCCCTCGTCGTAGCCCTGGGAGCGGTTCGCCTGGAACTGCGCGACATCCGACGGGTCCGAGGTCACCGTGATGCGGGTGCTCGAGATGTCGGGGGCGGGGCCCCACGAGCACACGGTGACCCCCGCCGTGTGCTCCGCGACGACGCCCGTGGCGAGGTCGTCCGACGGCGGGAGCGGCAGCGCGGCCTCCCCGAGGAAGGCCTCGAGGTCCGTCGCGACCAGGAGGTCGTCGCATCCGGCCGCGAGGCGCGGTCCCGGCGACGCCTCGGGCGTCTCCGGGACGTCCGGCGCGGGAGGCGCAGGCTCGGGTTCCGGCGGTGCGGTGCAGCCGGCGAGCAGCATCGAGAAGGTGATCGCGGCGACCGCGAGACGAGTCCCTGAACTCATGGCGCGACTCTAGCGGTCAGGCGTGGCGGCGGACCCATTCGTGCATGACGATCGCCGCGGCCGCTCCGGCGTTGATCGACCGGGTGGACCCGGCCTGCGCGATCTCGACGACGAGGTCGGCGGCGGCGAGCGCCTCGGCGGTGAGACCCGGACCCTCCTGCCCGAAGAGCAGCACGCACCGCTCCGGCAGGTCGGCGTCGCGCACGTCCACCGCCCCCGGGAGGTTGTCGACCGCGACGATCGGCAGACCCGCGCCGCGCGCCCACGCGACCAGGTCCGCGACGGACGGATGCTCGCGCACGTGCTGGTACCTGTCGGTCACCATCGCGCCGCGGCGGTTCCATCGCCGTCGCCCGACGATGTGCACCTCGGCCGCGAGGAAGGCGTTCGCGGTGCGGACGATCGACCCGATGTTGAGGTCGTGCTGCCAGTTCTCGATCGCGACGTGGAACCCGCGCCGTCGCGTGTCGAGGTCGGCGACGATGGCCTCCATCGTCCAGTACCGGTAGGCGTCGACGACGTTGCGGGTGTCGCCGTGCTCGAGCAGCTCGGGGTCGTAGCGGGCGTCGTCCGGGCGAGGACCCGGCCACGGCCCGACCCCGATCTCACGCTCGCCGTCCATGCGCCGACTCTACGATCGAGTCATGCGCGACCGCAGCGAGATCCGATCCTGGCTCACCGACATGGACGGCGTGCTCGTGCACGAGAGCACCCCGCTCCCCGGCGCCGCCGACCTCATCCGGCAGTGGACCGAGAACGACACCCCGTTCCTCGTGCTCACGAACAACTCCATCTACACGCCGCGCGACCTCTCGGCCCGGTTGCGGGCCTCCGGGCTCGTCGTCCCCGAGGACCGCATCTGGACGTCCGCGCTCGCGACCGCCGACTTCTGTGCCTCGCAGATCCCCGGAGGCTCCGCCTTCGTCATCGGCGAGGCGGGCATCACGACCGCCCTGCACGAGGCGGGCTTCATCATGACCGAGACGGCGCCCGACTACGTCGTCGTCGGCGAGACGCGCAACTACTCGTTCGAGGCGATCACGCGCGCCATCCGGCTCATCAACAACGGCTCGCGCTTCATCGCGACGAATCCGGATGCCACGGGCCCGTCCGCGGAGGGCGTGCTGCCCGCCACGGGCGCGGTCACGGCGCTCATCACGAAGGCGACGGGCAAAGACCCGTACGTCGTCGGCAAGCCGAACCCGATGATGTTCCGCTCCGCGATGAACCGCATCGGCGCGCACTCCGAGAGCACCGCGATGATCGGCGACCGCATGGACACCGACATCGTCGCCGGCATCGAGGCGGGGCTGCACACCGTGCTCGTGCTCACCGGCATCGCCGATCAGACCGAGATCGAGCGCTATCCGTTCCGTCCCGACGAGATCCTCTCGGGCGTGCACGAGCTCGTCGGGTGATCTGGACGCCGGGGGATCCCGACACGATCGTGCACGGCGACAACCTCGCCGTCGCCGCGGCGCTGCCCGACGCCTCGTTCCGGCTGATCTACCTCGACCCGCCGTTCAACACCGGCAAGACCCAGCGGCGTCAGCGGCTGACGGTGACCCGGGATGCCGACGGCGGCCGGGTCGGGTTCGCCGGCCGGTCGTACGCGACCTCCCGCGGCGAGGTGTCGCGCTACGCCGACAGGTTCGACGACTACTGGGCCTTCCTCGAGCCGCGGCTGGTCGAGGCACGGAGGCTGCTGGATGCCGCGGGCACCCTCTACCTGCACCTCGACTACCGCGAGGCGCACTATGCGAAGGTCGCCCTCGACGCGCTCTTCGGACGCGACTGCTTCCTCAACGAGATCATCTGGGCCTACGACTACGGCGGCCGGTCGAACCGACGGTGGCCGGCGAAGCACGACACGATCCTCGTCTACGTGAAGGATCCCGACGCGTACTACTTCGACAACGAGGCCGTCGATCGCGAGCCCTACATGGCGCCGGGTCTCGTCACCCCCGAGAAGGCCGAGCGGGGGAAGCTGCCGACCGACGTGTGGTGGCACACGATCGTGCCGACGAACGGCCGGGAGCGCACGGGCTACGCGACGCAGAAGCCCGAGGGCATCCTGCGCCGCATCGTGCAGGCGTCGAGCGCCCCCGGCGATGCCGTGCTCGACCTGTTCGCGGGCTCGGGCACGACGGGCGCCGTCGCGGGCGCGCTCGGCAGGTCGTACCTACTCGTCGACGAGAGCGCGGAGGCGATCGACGTCATGCGCACCCGCCTCCCCGACGCGCGACAGCTGTCGCTGGCCGACTGACGCCGCGGGCCGCGACCTACGGCGTCGGGGCGACCGGCGGCACGGCGACGCTCACCGTGAGCGGCGCCTGCGACGACAGGCTGAAGAAGCAGTAGTACGACGGGTCGGCCTCCCACTGCTCCTCGGTCACTGGGTACGCGCCCTGGATCTGCGCGTCGGCGAAGCCTCCGGCGATCGACAGGTCGACGACGCCCGGGGCCGAGCAGAGCAGCGTGATGCGGGTGGCGAGGGCCTCGGCGCCCGGGAACGGGTCGTCGGGCTTGCCGACCTGGGGGTTCTCCGGGTCGACGACCTCGGGCGGGAACCAGGCGCGGTGGACGAGCTGGCCGCCGTGCGGCTCGTCGCACGGCACGACGGTGAACTCCTCCTGCCACGCGTTCTCGTAGGGCTCGAGGCACTCGCCGCCGAGCAGCTCGTTCCACGCGTAGGTCCCCGGCTCCACGGGTCCGACGGGCAGCGCCGTGAGGGTCGGGGTGGGCGTCGGCGTCGGCGTCGCCACGGCGGGGGCGGGCCCGAGCAGGTCGGGCAGCCGCGTGCCGAGCTGGAAGAGGGCGATCAGGGCGAGGATCGCCAGCAGGCCGCCGCCGACACCCGCGAGGATCTTCTGCGGCGTGCCGAACTGACGCGGCGGAGGCGGGGCGTCGTCGCCGCCGCTCTCGACGCGGACGAGCTCCTTCGAGCGGCCGCGGGCCGCGAACGGCGAGTTGCTCGGGTCGGGTCCGAGCGCCGAGTCGTAGTCGCGGAAGCGGTCGTCGCCGAACAGCGAGTCGAGCGCCGACCCCTCCTCCGTACCCGGGGGGCGCAGCGGGGCGCGCTCGAGCGCCTGCGTCGGGCCGGCATCCGCGGCGGGCAGCGCGACCGTCGGATCGGGGTAGGCGGGCATCGCCTGCGTCGGCTCGGGCTCGTGCACGTCCATCGCCTGCGTGGCGGCGGGCTCCCAGGGCGGAGCCGTCGGCGCGAGCGGCGGCGCCGCCGGTGCGTCGAAGGGGTTGGCGAGCTGCGGGACGACGGCCGGGGGCGGGGAGTACGACGACGGCGGGGTGGATGACGGCGGCGGGGTCGCGCCCTCGGCGGACTCCCTCTGCTGCGCCGACTCGCGCGCCTCGCGCTCGAACCGCGCGAACCAGTCCTCGGCCTCCTCGCCCTTGTCCGGGTTCATTGCGGCGCGAGCCCCAGATCGTCGAGCGAGATCGCCGCGTGGTAGGGGTATCCCGCCGCCTCGATGATCTCCTTCGCCCCGGTCGCGCGGTCGACGACGACGGCGACGGCGGCGATCTCGGCGCCGACCTCGAGCAGCGCCTGGATGGCCTTGAGCGGAGAGCCCCCCGTCGTGGACGTGTCCTCGAGCACGACGACGCGTCGCCCCTCGAGATCGGGACCCTCGACCTGACGTCCGCGGCCGTGGTCCTTCGGCTCCTTGCGCACGACGAACGCGTCGTAGCGGCGGCCGATCGCCGCGCTGCGGTGCAGCACCGCCGCCGCGATCGGGTCGGCGCCCATGGTGAGCCCGCCGACGGCGGCGACGTCGGGGATGTCGGCGATCAGGTCGGCCATGACCTCGCCGATGAGCGGGGCGACGCGACCGTCGAGGCTGACCTTGCGGAGGTCGATGTAGTACGTCGCCTTCTTGCCGCTCGTGAGCGTGAAGTCGCCGTGGAAGACGGCTCCGTCCTTGATGGACTGGATGAGCTGCTCACGCGCGTCGGTCACACCGACAAGACTATGGTCATGCGTCTCGCGACCTGGAACGTCAACTCCGTCCGCAGCCGGGTGGCCCGCATCACCGACTGGCTGCAGCGGGAGAGCGTCGACGTGCTCGCGATGCAGGAGATCAAGTGCACCTCGAGCCAGTTCCCGCTGCAGGCGTTCGAGGAGGCCGGCTACGAGGTGGCGCTGCACGGGCTCAACCAGTGGAACGGGGTCGCGATCGCGAGCCGGCATCCGCTCGACGACGTGCAGGTCGGCTTCGACGGGATGCCGGGGTTCCTCAAGGGCGCGGAGGGTCCCGATCTGCCGAAGGAGGCGCGTGCGATCGGCGCGACGACGGGCGGCGTGCGGGTGTGGTCGCTCTACGTGCCGAACGGTCGCGCCCTCGGCGACCCGCACTACGACTACAAGCTCGACTGGCTCGCGGCCCTCGCCGCGAACGCGCGGACGTGGTCGGCGGGCGATCTGCCGCTCGCGCTGACGGGTGACTTCAACATCGCCCCGACCGACGGAGACAACGGCGATCCGACCGTCATCCCGGGCCTGTCGACGCACGTCTCGGAGCCCGAGCGCGCCGCGTTCCAGGCGCTCCTCGACGCGGGCCTCACCGACGTCGTGCGCCCCCGCGTGCCGACGGGCTACACGTACTGGGACTACAAGCAGCTGCGCTTCCCGCGCAACGAGGGCATGCGCATCGACTTCGTGCTCGGCTCGCGCTCCTTCGCGGAGGCCGTGGCCGGCGCGGCGATCCACCGCGAGGAGCGCAAGGGCGACGCCCCGAGCGACCACGTGCCCGTCGTCGTCGACCTCGACCTCGAGCCCGCCGAGGACGACGACCGGATGATGATCTTCTGACCCCGGTCGCCCGCCCGGGCTGCCCTCCCCGGGTCGCCGCCCTTCCCGGGTTACTCCGCCGACCTGCGCCTGCTCCGCCGCTTTTCCGCGGAGCAATGTCAGAGCGGCGGAGTAAGCACGGGAGGCCCGACGGCAAGTATGGGAGGCCCGACCTCAAGTACATGAGGCTTGACTTATATAAGTGTAGAGCGATTTACTGAGCAGGTGCACGCGCTCGACGTCCTCGGAGATCCGGTTCGGCGACGCCTGCTCGAGCTGCTCGCCGAGGGCGAGACAGCCGCGGGCGACCTGGGCCGCGTCGTGCAGGACGAGTTCGGCATCTCGCAGCCCGCTGTCTCGCAGCACCTCCGAGTGCTCCGCGAGTCGGGCTTCGCGACGGTGCGGCCCGAGGGCACCCGTCGGCTCTACGCGATCGAGCCGGCGCCGCTCGCCGAGGCCGACGCGTGGTTCGCCGCGTTCCGCCGGTTCTGGCAGCCGCGACTGGATGCCCTCGGCACCGAGCTCGCCCGCGGACGCCGAGCGCGGCGCCGCGCCGATACCCCCGACCCCGCAGAGGAAGAGCAGGACTGACCATGGTGGACATCGCCGCACAGCTCGCAGCCGTCGATCGCGGCATCCGCACCGAGACCCGCGACGGGGTCGCGTCGTACGTGCAGACGCTCGACCAGACCTACCCGTCGCCGCTCGACGACGTCTGGGAGGCCGTCACGACCGCGGACCGGATCTCCCGCTGGTTCCTCCCGGTCTCGGGCGATCTGCGCCTCGGCGGCAGGTACCAGCTCGAGGGCAACGCGGGCGGCGAGGTGCTCGCGTGCGCTCCCCCGGCCGACGGCGCCGCGAGCTTCCGGGTCAGCTGGGGCATGGGCGGCGACCCGACCTTCCTCACGATCACCCTCAGCGCGGAGGGCGACCGCACCCGCCTCGAGCTCGAGCACGTCGCGGGCGTCGACTCGCTGCCGCCGGGCATGTGGGAGCAGTTCGGTCCGGCCGGCACCGGGATGGGCTGGGACTCCGGGCTGCTCGGCCTCGCGCTCCACCTGACGAACCCGATCGCGCGGGACGAGTTCGACGCCGAGGCGTGGACGCGCAGCGACGAGGGCGCCGCGTTCCTCCGCGGATCGGCCGACGCCTGGGCCGACGCCCACATCGCGGACGGCGCCGATCCGCAGGTCGCCCGCACCGCCGCGACCGCGACGTTCGGCATGTACACCGGACAGCTGCCCGGGCCCGACCACGGCGCCTGACCGCGGGAGCTACCCCGGCGCGAGGAGCGCCGCGGCGATCAGCAGTGCGGGCAGCGAGAGCGCCGTCGTGAGCAGCACGACGTCGCGGGCGAGCCCCTCGCCGCGCCCGTAGCGCTGCGCGAAGTTGAAGACGTTCTGCCCCGCGGGCAGCGCCGCCAGCACGACCGCGGCGAACAGCGCGTGGCCGGCGAGACCGAAGACCCAGCCCCCGACGAGCCAGGCCGCGACCGGCATGACGAGCATCTTGAGCGCCGTCGCGAGCAGGATGCCGCGGCGATCCGAGCCCGCGGCGAGCGGCCGCTGGCCGTGCAGCGACATCCCGAACGCGATGAGGATGACCGGCACCGCCGCGCCGCCGACGAGCTCGAAGAACCTCATGAGCTCGGGCCACGGCTGCACGTCGAGCAGGGCGACGAGCAGTCCGAGCGCCGAGCCGATGATGAGCGGGTTGCGCACGGGCGTCAGCAGCACGCGGGCGACCGACACCCGCCCGCTCGTGCTCAGGTCGAGGATCGTGAGCACGACGGGGGTCACGACGATGAGCTGGAACAGCATCACCGGCGCCGAGGTCGCGACGTCGCCGAGCACGTAGGCCGAGATCGGCACCCCCATGTTGGTCGCGTTCGCGTAGGACGAGGCGACGGCGCCGATCGTCGCCTCCGGCACCGGACGTCGCCAGACGGCGAGCGCGATCACGGCGAAGACGACGAGGTTGAGCGTCGCGACGATCACGGCGACGGGCAGCAGGTCGGAGAACAGGTTCGCGAGGTCGGCCTCGGCGAGCACCGTGAAGAGCAGCGCGGGGTTGAGCACGAAGAAGGCGAGCCGGCCGAGCATCGTCCCCGCGCCAGCGCCGAGGATGCCCACGCGTCCGACGACGTAGCCGACGGCGATCACCGCGGCGATGATCGCGAACCCGAGCAGGACGCCGATCATCACCCCAGCGTAGGCGGCGGCACGCACCGGTTCGGCGGTCCCTGCGGATTCCACGCAACGATCGTGCGCGGATCGCAACCCTTTCCGGAGGCGCTCTTCCTAGGCTCGAACCCATGACGATCGCGACGCCGACCGCCGACGTGGCGACCTCCGCCGCCTGGCTCGACCTCAAGGCCGCCGTGGCGGGCCTGCAGCCGCTCCAGGTGCACGACGGCAGCATCCCCGATGCGGCGTCGCACGCCGACGCCCGCGACCTGGTCGCCCGCATCACGGCCGGCCTCCGCGAGCTCGCACCGGCGTTCCCGCACGACGCGGCGTACCTCGAGGCCGCGGTCGTCGACTTCGAGGGATGGCAGGCCGGCGGGTTCGGGGTGCCCGACTTCCACGACTCGCTCGTCGCGTTCCACCCCGAGCTGCACCGCGAGAACGGCCTGCGCCACCTCGTCGTGTTCCCGATGTACACGCAGAACGGCAGCGCCGACCGCCTCGTGGAGGCCGTGCTCGTCGAGGTCGTCTGGCCCGAGTTCATCGCCGCGCTCGAGCAGACCTACACGAACGCGCTCTTCGTGCCGATCAGGTTCCTCGACTTCACCGCGGGCTACGACACCAACTCGGCCGTGCTGTTCCCCGAGACGGTCGCGATGCGCGCGATCCCGCCGTTCACGTGGGGCGCGATCTTCTGCGACCGCGAGGCGGCGCGCTTCCGCCGCGTCACGCGCACCGCCGCCGAGATCACGAAACTCGACCTGCCGGCCGACGCGCGGCGCCTGCTCGACGACCAGCGGCTCGCCGAGGAGACCTTCGTGCTGTGGGACCTCATCCACGACCGCACCCACATGCGCGGCGACCTGCCGTTCGACCCGTTCATGATCAAGCAGCGCATGCCGTTCTTCCTCTACTCGCTCGAGGAGCTGCGCTGCGACCTCACCGCGTTCCGCGCCTCCGTCGACCTCGTGCGGGCCGAGGACACGGATGACGTCACGCGCGAGCACGCGCAGCTCGCGCAGTACGCGATCCTCTTCGACCGGATGTTCCGCTTCCCGCTCACGGGCGACCGCACGCGCAACTACGACGGCCTCGGCGGCCAGCTGCTGTTCGCCTGGCTGCACCAGCGCAACGTGCTGCACTGGACCGACACCGCCCTCGCGTTCGACTGGGACGAGGTGCCGGATGCCGTGGTCGCGCTGTCGGACGCGATCGACGAGCTCTACTGGCGCAGCATCGACCGCCCGAAGACGGCGCACTGGCTCGCGGCGTACGAGCTCGTGCGCGGCGTGCTCGACCCGCACCCCGCGTCGCGCTGGGCTCGCGGGCTGCCGGACGAGATCCTCGAGGGCGCGCCCAAGGGGATGACCGACGCCGTGCTCGACGACGAGTTCCCCCTGTCGATGTTCTTCGAGGCGCTCGACAAGAAGATGAAGACCGTGATCGAGTCGACCGTCGGAATCCGCGGCACCGACGACTGATCGCGTTCGCGCTCCTGTGCGCGCGAGAGTGGAGCACATGAAGAC
>JAEWKY010000200.1 GCA_023457615.1 Actinomycetes bacterium
TGGCTGCTCTGGCTCGTGCTCGCGCTGCTCGTGATCCTCGTCGTCGGCGGCGTCGTCCTCGTCCTGCGTCGCCGCTAGTCGGCGCGGTCGCGGGGGGTCGCCGCGAGTTCGCCCGGCGTGGTCGCCGGGAGCCCGAGAATCTGCCAGAATGGTCCGTTGGGTCCCGGTGTCCGACCCTCTATCCGACGCCGACGATCTCCCCGACTTGTTCTGCCCGAGTGTGCACCCCACGCTCACGGTGCAGTTCGCACACCTCGCACACACACTCTGGAGAACTCTTGGCTGTCAAGATCCGCCTCAAGCGGCTCGGCAAGATCCGCGCCCCGTACTACCGCATCGTCGTCGCCGACTCGCGCACCAAGCGCGACGGTCGCGTGATCGAGGAGATCGGCAAGTACCACCCCACCGAGGAGCCCTCGTTCATCGAGATCAACTCCGAGCGTGCCCAGTACTGGCTCGGCGTCGGCGCGCAGCCGACCGAGCAGGTCACGGCGCTCCTCAAGCTCTCGGGCGACTGGGGCACCTTCAAGGGCGAGAAGGATGCCAAGAGCACCATCCGCACCAAGGAGGCTCCGGCCGAGTTCTCGGTCGACGAGAAGAAGAAGCCGGTGCTGAAGCCGAAGGCGGAGAAGCCCGCGCCGAAGGCCGAGGAGGCGCCCGCCGCCGACGTCGCCGACGAGACCCCCGCCGCGGAGACCCCCGCCGCGGAGACCGCGGTCGAGGAGACCTCGGCCGACGAGACGCCCGCCGTGACCGAGGCCGAGGCCGCGGTCGACGAGGCCGCCGGTGCGGAGGCTCCCGCCGAGGAGCCCGCCGCCGACGCCGAGGCGCCCGCCGACGCCGAGGGCGACGAGAAGTAATCATGCTGGCCTCCGCCCTCGAGCACCTCGTCAAGGGGATCGTCGACAACCCGGATGATGTCCGGGTGCAGTCGTCGACGTCCTCGCGCGGCGAGCTGCTCGAGGTGCGGGTGCACCCCGACGACCTGGGTCGCGTCATCGGACGCTCCGGTCGCACGGCGAAGGCGCTCCGTCAGCTCGTGACGGCTCTCGCCGACGGGCAGCGCGTGCGCGTCGACGTCGTCGACACCGACGAGGCGTGAACGCCCGCAAGGCTCCGCCTCCGGGCACGACGCAGCTTCGAGTCGGCCGCCTCCTGAAAGCCCACGGGCTCAAGGGCGCCCTCAAGCTGGAGCTCTTCACCGACGAGCCGGAGCGCCGCTTCGTGCCCGGCGCGACGTTCTCGCTGCAGGTGCCGACGTCGTCGCCGTGGCACGGCAAGACGCTCGAGCTGACCGAGCTGCGCTGGTACAACAGCCAGCCCGTCGGGTTCTTCCAGGACGTCGACGACCGCACCGCCGCCGAGTCGCTCGTGCGCGCGATCCTCTGGGTCGATCAGGATGCCGCCGAGCTCCCCGCCGAGCCCGACGCCTGGTACGACCACCAGCTCGTCGGCCTCCGGGCGCTCCGCGACGGCGCCGACGTCGGCCGGGTCGCCCGCGTCGACCACTTCCCCGCGCAGGACCTCCTCGCGATCGACACCGGGGCGGGCGAGGTGCTCGTGCCCTTCGTGGCGGCCTTCGTGCCGACGGTCGACCTCGCCGCGGGCACGGTCGTGCTCACCCCGCCGGCCGGCCTCTTCGAGGAGCTGCCCGACGACACCCCCGATCCCGCCGCCCCCGCCCCTACCGCCGACCCCGCCCCGCCCGCCCCAGGTTCGTGAGCCCCGGTCCGCGTTCTGCGGCACGGTCCACGTTCCACGCCGCCGAGGGATGCGGACGCCGACGCAGGACGCGGATTCGCCCCCGCCGATAGCCTGAACCCGTGCGCATCGACGTCGTGACGATCTTCCCCGAGTTCTTCTCGGTGCTCGACGTCTCGCTGCTCGGCCGGGCCCGCACGTCGGGGGTGCTCGACATCCGCGTGCACGACCTCCGCGAGTTCACGCACGACCGCCACCGCACGGTCGACGACACCCCCGCGGGCGGCGGCGCCGGCATGGTCATGAAGCCCGAGCCGTGGGGGGAGGCGCTGGATGCCCTGCTCACCCCCGAGAGCACGGTCGTCTTCACGACTCCGGCCGGCAGCCTCTTCTCGCAGCGCGAGGCGCGGGCGCTCAGCGAGCTGACCCACCTCGTCTTCTGCTGCGGGCGCTACGAGGGCATCGACCAGCGCGTGATCGACTACGCGCGCGCACGGGCCGACGTACGGGAGCTGAGCCTCGGCGACTACGTGCTGAACGGCGGCGAGGTCGCGGCCATGGCGATGATCGAGGCGGCGGGTCGCCTCGTGCCGGGGGTGGTCGGCAATCCCGACAGCCTCGTCGAGGAGAGCCACGAGGACGGGCTGCTCGAGTACCCGAGCTACACGAAGCCCGCCGTCTGGCGCGGACTCGAGACCCCGCCCGTGCTGCTCGGCGGCAACCACGCCGCGATCGCCGCGTGGCGTCGGGAGCAGCAATTCGAGCGCACCCGTCGCGTGCGCCCCGAGCTGCTGCCGGCCGAGGAGCTCTAGCCCGCCCGCGCCGTGAGCACGAGCGGACCGTCGTCGGTGACGGCGATCGTGTGCTCGACGTGCGCGCCGCGCGACCCGTCGCGTGAGCGCAGCGTCCAGCCGTCGGGGTCGGTGACGATCTTGTCGGTCGTGTGCAGGAACCACGGCTCGACCGCGAACACGAGCCCCGCGCGCAGCGGGTAGCCGCGACCGCGTCGCCCGTCGTTGGCGATGTGCGGCTCGCCGTGCATGACGCGCCCGACGCCGTGGCCGCCGAAGTCGAGGTTGATCTTCAGCTTGTTGCGCCGACCGACCTCGCCGATGGCGGCGGAGATGTCGCCGGTCTTGTTGCCGATGACCGCGGCGGCGATCCCGGCCTCGAGAGCCTCCTCGGCGATCGCGATGAGGCGCAGATCCTCCTCGCGCGGCGTGCCGACGACGATCGAGAGGGCGGAGTCGGCGGCCCAGCCGTCGACCAGGGCGGCGAAGTCGAGCGAGAGGAGGTCGCCATCCCGCAGCTCGTAGTCGTGGGGGAGGCCGTGCAGCACGCCGTCGTTGACGGAGGTGCAGATGACCTTGCCGAACGGCGAGCCGCCGAACGACGGGTGGTAGTCGATGTAGCAGCTCTCGGCGCCCTCGGCGCGGATCATGTCGTGCGCGAGCGCATCGAGCTCGAGCAGGTTGACCCCGACCGCGGCGGCGTCGCGGGTGGCCTCGAGCACCCGGGCGACGAAGGCGCCGGCGGGCTTCATCTGCTCGAGCTCGGCGGGGGTGCGCAGTTCGATCACCGCGAAAGCTTAGCTGCCGGATGCCGCCGCGGTTGGAGCGCGGAGTCCCGGTATGGCAGGATGTCAGTTTGTGCCCGGCACGACCCTGCCTCAGAGGGGTCGAGGGTGCCAGCCGAGGTTCGTCCCGAATCGAACGGCCGGGGCACGATTCGTGAAATCACCCTAGAACCGCGCCCGATCTGAGGCGGTCGCAGAGAGCGAACTCCCATGCACATCCTCGACTCCGTCGACGCAGCCTCTCTCAAGTCGGACATCCCCGACTTCCGCCCCGGTGACACCGTCAAGGTGCACGTGAACATCGTCGAAGGATCGCGCTCGCGCATCCAGGTGTTCCAGGGCGTCGTGATCGCCCGCAAGAACGAGGGCGTCAAGGAGACCTTCACGGTCCGCAAGGTCTCGTTCCAGGTGGGCGTCGAGCGCACCTTCCCCGTGCACTCCCCGGTGATCG
>JAEWKY010000201.1 GCA_023457615.1 Actinomycetes bacterium
CACGCGCGTGCGAACTCCGGGGCGCGTCTGCGACAAAGCGACGCGCAAGGCGCAGCCCTCGGCCACGTCCCGGGTGAGCCGGAGATGCCGGCATCCTGGCTCTTGCGCGCCCGAAAGTCGCACGCGCGCCCCGGAGTTCGCACGCGCGTGCAACAAACGCAGCATCCTCCACCGCCCACTATTGCAAGTTGACGATAGTGTGCGATACACAGTAACGTGTGGGACGTGAACGAGAACGAGAGCGCACAGCTCCAGGAGCTCCGCCGCGGCACCGCCGTGCTGGCCTGCCTCCTCATGCTGCGCGCACCCCAGTACGGGTATGCCCTGCTCGAGCAGCTCGCGGCGGCCGGCATCCCCGTCGAGGGCAACACGCTGTATCCGCTGCTCCGGCGCCTCGAGGCACAGGGGCTGCTCGTCAGCGAGTGGAACACCGACGAGTCGAGGCCGCGCAAGTTCTACCGCACGAGCCTCGCCGGCGACTCGCTCGCCACCGTCCTGCTCGACGACTGGAAGTCGCTCCAGGAGTCCATCGACCGCATCGCCAAGGAGAACTCATGAACGCCACCACCATCAACTGGTCGGGCAGCGCCGTCGGCCGCCCGACCTCCGACACCCTCACCGACCGCTACGTCTGGGCCGTGCTCAAGGCGCTGCCCGAGTCGAAGCGCGTCGACATCGACCGCGAGCTGCGGGCGACGATCGCCGACGACGTGGATGCGCGGGTCGCCTCGGGCGAGGACCCGGCCGCCGCCGAGCACGCCGTCCTCCTCGGGCTCGGCGAGCCCGGCACGCTCGCCGCGAGCTACACGGGGCGCACGCTCGCCCTGATCGGGCCGGAGCTCTACCCCGGGTGGGTCGGGCTCATGAAGATGCTCTACATCGTCGTGCTGCCGATCGCCACGATCGCCTACTTCACGGTGCAGGCGATCGCCGGCACCCCGCCCGCGGGCCTCCTCGGCGGCACGCTCGCGATCGTCTTCGGCCTCGTCGTGCACCTCGGCTTCTGGACGACGCTCGTGTTCGCGATCGCGGAACGCACGGGCACCTCGATGAAGGGCGTGCCGCACCTGCCGGACGGCCCGTTCGACCCCGCGCAGCTGCCGTCGATCGCGACGGTGACCGGGTCGGGGCGCAGCGACCTGATCGCCTCGCTCGTCTTCCTGGCGCTCATCCCGGTCGCCCTCGTCTGGCAGTACGTGGCGCCGCCGCTGCGGGATGCCGCCGGCGCCCCGATCCCGCTGCTGCACGCGGCGACGGAGCCGGTCTGGGTCGTCTACTTCCTCGTGCTCACGATGCTCGCCGCGGTGCTCGCGGTCGTGCTGTTCCGCACGGGTCGATGGACCTGGCTGCTCGTCGCGCTGCACGCCGCGATCGCGATCGCCGCGACCGTGCCGCTCGTCTGGCTCATCCTCGAGGGCTCGCTCGTCGACCCGGCGTTCCTCGACGAGCTCGGCTGGACGGCCGCCGTCGGGGCGGGATCGATCGGCGCGACCGCCGCGTCGCTCGCGCTCGTCGCCATCGCGATCTGGGCCGTCGGCGACACCGTGTGGAAGGCCGTGAAGGCCGACCGCCTGAGCGCGCGCGGCTAGACCGTCGGGACGCGGACCATGCCCTCCTGGCCCACCGTGGCCAGGAGGGCTCCGTCGCGCGAGAAGATGCGCC
The DNA here is from genome assembly GCA_023457615.1 of Actinomycetes bacterium. Classification (GTDB taxonomy): domain Bacteria; phylum Actinomycetota; class Actinomycetes; order Actinomycetales; family Microbacteriaceae; genus Pseudolysinimonas_A. Next base: position 1,663 of record JAEWKY010000201.1, read on the forward strand.
CGAACGACAGCCCGCGACCGCCCTGGGCGACCGGCGACTCCTGCTCGTAGAGCAGCCAGTCGTCGACACGGCCGTCGCGGTGCCACCACATCGCGTGGTCGAGGCTCGCCACCTTGAGCCCCGGGGCCGCCCACGACAGGCCGTGGCCGCGCAGGGTCGGCTCGAGGATCGAGTAGTCGCTCGCATAGGCCAGCGCCGCGCGGTGCAACTTGGGGTCGTCGGGCAGCCTGCCGATCGCGCGCATCCACACCGCCTGGCGGGTCGTGTGCTCGCCGTCGCCCGGGAAGTACACGGGGCGCTGCACGTGGCGGATGTCGAAGGCACGCTGCGTCGCCCAGAACTTCGCGACGGGATGATCGATCGACCCGAGCACCTCCGCCGCGCTCGGCAGCGACTCGGGGTCGGGCAGGTCGGTCGGCATCTCGACGGTGTGCTCGAGCCCCGGGTCGACGTCCTGGAACGACGCGATCATCGACAGGATCGGCTCGCCGTTCTGGTAGCACTGCGTGCGGCGGGTCGAGAACGACCGGCCGTCGTGGATGCGGTCGACCGAGAAGGTGATCGGCAGCTCGACATCCCCCGGCCGCAGGAAGTAACCGTGCATCGAGTGCACGCGGCGCTCCTCGGGGATGGTGCGGGTCGCGGCGACGAGCGACTGCGCGAGCACCTGCCCGCCGAACACGCGGCCTCCGGGCATCCACTGGGAGGGGCCGGTGAAGATGTCCTCGCGCGTGCGCGCGCCGGTGTCGGTCAGATCGAGGGCGGCCAGGAACCCCGCCAATGGGTCGCTCACGCCTGTAGTTTAGGAGCAGGATGGCCGGTACCTTCTCCCTCGCCGACACCCGATCGCTCGACGACCTGCACGTCTTCCTCTCCCGCGCGGCCCGTGTGGAGGAGGGGTCGGTGCGGCTCATCGCCGGATCGGGCGTTCTCGCTGTCTACTGCTCGGTGTTCACGCCGGCGGGACTGCTCGACGAGAGCGCGACCGTGCTCGGCCTGCGCACGCTCGCGCTCACCGAGCCCGGCACCTTCGACGTCGTCGTGCCCGTGCGGTCGCTCATCCAGCGTCTCGAACGCGCGCAGCAGGAGGCCGGCACGACGATCGGCCTGCCGATGGAGGTCAACACGGCGACGTGGGCCGCGATCTCCCCGCCGCGCGGCGGCTGGTCGGCGCTCGACGACGTGCCCGCCGAGCTGCTCGACGGCGCGGCGCGCAGCGGGATCCGCGAGGTCGCGTCGGCGGTTCCGGACGGCGCCGGTGAGCAGATCGTGCGCAAGGTGCGCGCCGAGGTGTGGGGCAAGCCGATCCCGGGCGCGGAGCACGTGCCGTCGAGCGCGGCGTTCGCGGCGTTCGCGCTGGGATTCCTGGGCGAGGATGCCGTCAAGGTCTACGAGAGCGGACCCTGGACCCGTCTCACGACGGCCCGCGGCCACGTGCTCGTGAAGCGCCGCGCCTGGAACCTCCTCCGCTGAGTTGCTCGCGGAGGTCGGGCGTCCGGCGCATTCCGCGAGTCGAGAGCGGGGACCCCTACCC
>JAEWKY010000202.1 GCA_023457615.1 Actinomycetes bacterium
GCCCCACCCCCCCCCCCCCCCCCCCGGCCGGACCCCGAACCCCGCCCGATCCCAGGGAAGCGAGCCGCACCGATGCGCGACGCGTTGCTGTCCATCCGCGACTTCTCCGTCGTCTACGACGTCGATCCGCCCGTCGCCGCCGTCAAGAACGTCTCGCTCGAGCTCCGCCGCGGCGAGATCCTCGGCCTCGCCGGCGAGAGCGGCTGCGGCAAGACGACGCTCGCCTACGGCATCCAGCGGCTGCTCAAGCCCCCCGCCGTCATCTCGAGCGGCTCCGTCGTCTTCCACGACGCCTCGGGCGACGACATCGACCTCAACCGCCTCGACGCGGAGGCGATGCGCCGCTTCCGGTGGGACAAGGTCTCCATGGTCTTCCAGGGCGCGATGAACGCGCTCAACCCCGTCGCCACGGTCGGCTCGCAGCTCGAGGACGTCTTCGAGGTGCACCGCCCGTCGATGAGCCGCCGCGAACGGCGCCGCGCGGTGCTCGAGCTGCTCGACCTCGTGAAGGTCGGCGCCGCCCGCGTGCGCTCGTTCCCGCACGAGCTGTCGGGCGGCATGAGGCAGCGCATCATGATCGCGATGGCGCTCGCGCTGCGCCCCCAGCTCATGGTGATGGACGAGCCGACGACCGCGCTCGACGTGCTCGTGCAGCGCGAGATCCTCCGCCAGATCTCCGACCTCCGTCGCGAGTTCGGCTTCTCGGTGATCTTCATCACCCACGACCTCCCCCTGCTGCTCGAGATCAGCGACCGCATCGCGATCATGCGCGAGGGCGAGATCGTCGAGCTCGACACGGCCGAGCGGATCTGGACCGACCCGCAGCACGAGTACACGAGCACGCTGCTCTCCTCGTTCCCGCGGCTCACCGGCGAGCGCGGGGTGGTGCAGCGATGACGCTCCTCGAGTTCGACGGGGTCACGAAGCTCTACCGCGTGCGGGGCGCCGGGGAGATCCGCGCCCTCGACGACGTGAGCTTCACGCTCGAGTCGGGCCAGACGGTCGGGCTCGTCGGGCAGTCCGGCAGCGGCAAGTCGACGATCGCGAAGATCCTCACGCAGCTCGAGACCCCGACCTCGGGAGGCGTCAGACTCGACGGCGCCCCCATCCCGCGCCACGGCGCCGGCCTGCGCGCCTACCGCCAGCAGCTGCGCATGATCTTCCAGGACCCGTTCGCGTCGCTCAACCCGTATCACTCGATCCGGCACCACGTCGAGCGGCCGCTGCGACTCGACGCGGTCGTACCGAAGGACCAGCTCGACGCCGAGGTGCGACGCCTGCTCGAGCGCGTGAGGCTCGACGCCGACGCGGTCATCGAGCGGCGCCCCCACGAGCTCTCCGGAGGCCAGCGGCAGCGCGTCGCGATCGCCCGCGCCCTCGCGTCGCGCCCGAAGCTGCTCGTCGCCGACGAGCCCGTCTCGATGCTCGACGTCTCCCTTCGGCTCGGCGTGCTCAACCTGCTCGCCGATCTCCAGCGCGAGGAGGGCCTCGGCGTGCTCTACATCACCCACGACCTCGCGACGGCGCGCCACTTCAGCGACGAGATCCTCGTGCTGAACCAGGGCCGCATCGTCGAGCGCGGTCCCGCGGACGACGTCATCCTGCGTCCGCAGGATCCGTACACGCAGGAGCTGCGCGCCGCATCGCCCGATCCCGAGCGCCACTTCGCGGACGCGACCCGACCCGGAGGCGACCGATGACCGCCGTGCAGCCCCGCCCGCCCGTGACGGGCGGCGTCGAGATCGGCACGACCGCGACGAAGGCGAGGAAGGGGCGCTCGCGCATCCCGTGGCGCTTCCTCGGCGGACGCGCGCTGTTCTACCTGTTCACGCTCTGGGCCGCGATCACGATCAACTTCTTCCTGCCGCGGCTCATGAAGGGCGACGCCGTCTCGCAGTACCTCGCCCGCAACCGCAACGTGAGCCCCGAGGCGGCCGACGCCCTGCGCACGCTGCTCGGGCTCGACTCCGACAAGTCGCTCGGCCAGCAGTACCTCGACTACCTGCTGCTGCTCCTGCGCGGCGACCTCGGCGTCTCGCTCCTGCACGGGCTGCGTCCCGTCACCGAGGTCATCGCGCAGGCACTGCCCTGGACGATCGGGCTCGTCGGCTTCGCGACGATCATCTCCTTCGCGATCGGCACGATCGGCGGCGCGATCGTCGGCTGGCGGCGCGGCAGCCGGGCCGACGTGCTCATCCCGATCACGACCTTCCTCGGCACGATCCCCTACTTCTGGCTCGGCCTGCTCGCGATCTCGGTCTTCTCGGTGCAGCTGCGCTGGTTCCCGATCGGCAAGGCGTACGGCGTCGGGATGTCTCCCGAGTGGTCGGCCGAGTTCATCGGCCAGGTCATCCATCACGGCACGCTGCCCGCGGTGACGATCATCATCGCGTCGCTCGGCGGATGGATGCTGGGCATGCGCAACATGATGCTCACGGTGCTCGACGAGGACTACATCACCGTCGCGCAGGCCAAGGGGCTGCCGAACCGCCGCGTGCTGTGGGGCTACGCGGCCCGCAACGCCGTGCTCCCGCAGATCCAGAGCTTCGCGCTGTCGATCGGCTTCATCGTCGGCGGCACGATCGTCATGGAGATGGTCTTCAGCTACCCGGGCGTCGGGAAGCTGCTGCTCGACGCGACCAACGCCAAGGACTACGCGCTCATGCAGGGCGTGTTCCTCATCATCACGCTCTCCGTGCTCGTCGCGAACGTGCTCGCCGACATCGCCTACGCCTTCCTCGACCCGCGCACGCGCCAGACGGAGGTCTGACCATGACCGACACCCACAGCATCCGCACCGCCCGGTGGCAGGAGCCGCCCGCGGCGACGTTCCGCGCGCGGCTCGCCTCGGCGTTCGCGATGTTCCGCAACGCGAAGTCGATCACCGGACTCGCGATCCTGGCCTTCTTCACCCTCGTCGCGATCCTCGCCGACGTGCTCGCGCCCTATCCGCCGACCAAGGTCGACAACACGGCGCGGTTCCAGCCCCCGTCGCCCGAGCACTGGCTCGGCACGACCCACATCGGCGAGGACGTGCTGAGCCAGGTCATCCACGGCACGCGCGGCGTGCTCGTCGTCGGCTTCCTCGCGGCGATCATCGCGACGCTCATCGCGATCGTGGTCGGCGTCGTGTCGGGATACCTGCGCGGCTGGCGCAGCGAGGGGCTCTCGGCGCTCACCAACGTCTTCCTCGTCATCCCGGGGCTGCCGCTCATCATCATCGTCGCGTCGATGTTCGACGATCCTCCGCTCGTCGTCATCGCCGGCGTGCTCGGCATCGTCGGCTGGGCGTGGGGTGCGCGCGTGCTCCGGGCGCAGACGATGTCGCTGCGCAATCGCGACTTCATCCAGGCCGCGCGCGCGAACGGCGAGCCGCTGCGCCGCATCATCGCGGTCGAGATGCTCCCGAACCTCATGGCGCTCATCGCGGCGAGCTTCGTCGGCACCGTCACGGCCGCGGTGCTCAGCCTGACGACCCTGTCGTACATCGGCGTGATCCCCGTCGACACCTACAACTGGGGCACGATCCTCAACTGGGCGAACGCGCAGGGCGCCTTCCGGCAGAACCAGTGGTGGTGGTACCTGCCCCCGGGCCTGTGCATCGCGGCGATCGGCGTCGCGCTCTCGCTCATCAACTTCGGCATCGACGAGTACGTCAACCCCCGCCTCCGGTCGGTCGGAGAGCGGGCCCGAGCGCTCCGCAAGCGCGGCCTCGACGTCAACGACTCGGTGACCGCCGTCCGCCCCGTCCCCACGAAGGAGAACCCGTGACCTCGGTCGATCTCGAGACCGCCCCCTACCTCGACGCGTCGCTCCCGACCGCGGAGCGCGTCGCCGACCTGCTGTCGCGCATGAGCGTCGAGCAGAAGGTCGGGCAGATGCTGCAGCTCGACGCGCGCGACGACCTCGACGACCACGTGCTGCGTCGCCACGCGGGCTCGATCCTGCACTCGTCTCCCGAACGGGTGCTCCGCGCCCACGAGCTCATCGCCCGCACGGAGCTGCGCATCCCGCTGCTCGTCGGCGAGGACTGCATCCACGGTCACTCGTTCTTCGAGGGCGCGACGATCTACCCCACCCAGCTCGGCATGGCGGCGACGTGGGACGCCGAGCTCGTCGAGCGCGCCGCGCGCGCCACCGCGGTCGAGGTCGCGGCGACCGGCATCCATTGGACGTTCTCGCCCGTGCTCTGCATCGCGCGCGACCTGCGCTGGGGCCGGATCGGCGAGACGTTCGGCGAGGACCCGCACCTGATCGGCGAGCTCGCCTCGGCGATGGTGCGCGGCTATCAGGGCGGCGGGCCGGCCGACGAGACCGCGATCCTCGCGACCGCGAAGCACTTCGCGGGCTACTCCGAGACGCAGGGCGGTCGCGACGCGAGCGAGGCCGACCTGTCGCGCCGGAAGCTCCGGTCGTGGTTCCTGCCGCCGTTCGAGCGCGTGGCGCGCGAGGGCGTCAGCACCTTCATGCTCGGCTACCAGACGACCGACGGCGTGCCGATCACGACGAACTCGTGGCTGCTGAGCGAGGTGCTGCGCGGGGAGTGGGGCTACACCGGCACGCTCGTCACCGACTGGGACAACGTCGGGCGCATGGTCTGGGAGCAGCACGTGCAGCCCGACATCGCCCACGCGGCCGCCGCGGCGGTCAAGGCCGGCAACGACATGATCATGACCACGCCGACGTTCTTCGAGGGCGCCCTCGAGGCGATCGAGCGGGGGATGCTCGCCGAGAGCGATCTGGATGCGGCCGTCTCGCGCATCCTGACGCTCAAGTTCGAGCTCGGCCTGTTCGAGCAGCCGCGGCATCCCGACCTCGTGCGCATGGCGGAGGTGCTCGGCGCCCCGGACCACGCGGCGCTGAACCTCGAGATCGCCCGGCGCTCGCTCGTGCTGCTGCACAACGACGGGCTGCTTCCGCTGGACGGCGGCCTCGCGACCGGCCCGGATGGCCGCGCGCTCGCGGAC
>JAEWKY010000203.1 GCA_023457615.1 Actinomycetes bacterium
GGATGCCGGTGCGCGTCGCGCTCGCCGACGGCGGGGTGCTCGAGGGGGTCGCGACGGGCCTCGACCTCGACGGGCGGCTCGAGGTGCGCGACGGATCAGGGCAGGCGGTCGCGGTCGCGGTCGGCGACGTCACCCACGTCCGCCCCGTCTGAGCCCGGCGCGGGAACCGGGGCTGGGTCGGGGAACAGGGCCGGGGCGCGATCGCCGCGGTGCGGCGCGAAGACCCACAGCTTGTACAGGGTGAAGCGGAAGAGCGTGCCGAGCCCCAGCCCGACCACGTTGCCGGCGATGTTGTCGGCGAGCAGGCTGTCGAACCCGAGCACGTAGCGCGAGACCCACAGGCAGGCGAGGCCGATGAGCATCCCGCCGACGCTCACGACGCCGAACTCGACGCCCTCGCGCACGAGCTGGCGGCCGCGGTGCTGCCGGAACGTCCAGTAGCGATTGCCGACCCAGTTGCCCGCGATCGCGATCGTCGTCGAGACGATCTTGGCGAGCAGCGGCCCCTCGTGGATGAGCTCGGGGGCGAACACCGTCGCGCGCAGCAGGTTGAACACCGCGATGTCGACCACGAGGCCGACCGCGCCGACGGCGCCGAAGCGCGCGAACTGGGAGATCAACGCGCGCATCAGGGAAACCCTAGCCGCAGGATGCCGACGCGCCCCGCCGCTAGGCTGGCGAGGTGGGAGCGGTGATCGGCGTCATCGGCGGCGGTCAGCTCGCCCGGATGATGATCCCCCCCGCTGTCGAGCTCGGCCTCGCGCTCCGCGTGCTCGCCGAGACCCCCGACGCGTCGGCCTCGCTCGCGGCGACGGCGGTCGGCGACTACACCGACGCCCCGACGGTGCTCGCCTTCGCGGCCGACGTCGACGTCGTGACCTTCGACCACGAGCACGTCCCCCAGCGGGTGCTCGCCGAGCTCGTCGCCGCCGGGGTGCCGGTGCGCCCGGGGCCCGACGCGCTCGCGGTCGCCCAGGACAAGCTCGTCATGCGGTCGCGGCTCGCGGCGCTCGGCATCCCGATCCCCGCGTGGGCGGAGCTGCGCTCGCGCGACGACCTCGCGGCCTTCCTCGCCGCGCACGGCGGCGCCGCGGTCGTCAAGACGCCGAAGGGCGGCTACGACGGCAAGGGCGTGCGCGTCGTGCGGGCGGCCGACGCCGCCGACGACTGGCTCGCGCTCGGGCCCGTGCTCGCCGAGGAGCTCGTCGACTTCCGCCGCGAGCTCGCGCAGCTCGTCGCCCGCCGCCCGTCGGGACAGCTCGCCGCGTGGGCGCTCGCCGAGACGGTGCAGCGGGACGGCGTGTGCGCGGAGGTGGTCGCGCCGGCTCCCGGTGCCGGGGCGCTCGTCGACGAGGCCCGGCGCATCGCGGAGACGATCGCCGAGGGACTCGACGTCACCGGGGTGCTCGCGGTCGAGCTGTTCGAGACCGCCGACGGCCGGCTGCTCGTGAACGAGCTCGCGATGCGTCCGCACAACAGCGGGCACTGGACGATCGACGGCGCCGTGACGAGCCAGTTCGAGCAGCACCTGCGCGCCGTGCTCGACCTGCCGCTCGGCGACCCGTCGGCCCTCGCGCCGGCGAGCGTCATGGTCAACGTGCTCGGCGGCCCTCCCGGGGCGGGGATGCCGGACCGCTATCCCGCGGCGCTCGCCGCGCATCCCGAGGTCAGGTTCCACGCCTACGGCAAGGACTCGCGACCCGGGCGCAAGGTCGGGCACGTCACGGCGCTCGGCGCCGACCCCGACGAGACGCGCGCGCGGGCGCGTGCCGCAGCCGCGTTCTTCGACGCCTGACGCTTACCCTGAGAGGCGTGTCCACCGAGCCGCGCGTCGCCGTCGTCATGGGGTCCGACTCCGACTGGCCGACGATGTCGGCCGCCGCGGAGGCGCTGACCGAGTTCGGCGTCGCCCACGAGGTCGAGATCGTCTCGGCGCACCGCACGCCCAAGCGCATGATCGAGTTCGCCGAGGAGGCGGCCGGGCGCGGCCTCCGGGTGATCATCGCGGGCGCCGGCGGCGCCGCCCACCTGCCCGGCATGATCGCGTCGTGCACGACGCTGCCCGTCGTCGGCGTGCCGGTGCCGCTGAAGAATCTCGACGGCCTCGACTCGCTGCTCTCCATCGTGCAGATGCCGGCCGGGATCCCGGTCGCGACCGTCGCGATCGGCAACGCGCGGAACGCCGGCCTGCTCGCCGTGCGCATCCTCGCGACCTCCGACGCGGCGCTCGCCGGGCGGCTCGCCGAGTTCGCCGCGGGCCTCGAGCGGATGGTCGCCGAGAAGAACGCGAACCTCCCCCGCCCGTGAGCCTCAGCGCGCAGCCGGTGCGGTCGCCCGACACCCGGGATCCGCGGGTCATGACGCGGCGGGCGTGGTGGCTCCTCGCCCTCAACCTGCTCATCCCCGGGTCGGTGCAGGTGCTCGCGGGCGATCGCCGGCTCGGCCGCTTCGGACTCGCGGCGACGCTCGTGCTCTGGGTGCTCGTCGCGGTGACGATCGTGCTCGCGCTCGCCGCCCGCAGCGTCGTGCTGGGCCTCGTCACGACCCCGCTCGTGCTCGGGGTCGTGGTCGTCGTCGCGGTGTTCTACGCGGTGCTGTGGACCGTGCTCACCCTCGACACGCTCCGCCTCGTGCGCCTCGTCAAGGTCGCGCCGCGCGCCCGGGGCGTCGTCGCGGCCCTCACGGTCCTGTCGCTCGTGCTCACGGTCGGCGGCGCGGGTCTCGTCGCCGTCAACTCGATCTCCGGGATCGGGCTGCTGAACATCTTCCGTCCGGGGGCGTCGGAGCCGCCGATCGACGGCCGGTACAACATCCTCCTGCTCGGCGGTGACGCGGGGCCGGACCGTCTCGGCCTGCGCCCCGACAGCATCACGGTCGCGAGCATCGAGGCGGCGACCGGCTCCGCGACGCTGTTCGGCATCCCGCGCAACATGGAGCGCGTGCCGTTCGTCGAGGGCTCGCCGCTCTGGAACGACTACCCGAACGGCTACGACTGCGGCGTCGAGTGCCTCGTCAGCTACCTCTACACGTACGGCGAGGAGCATCCCGACCTCTACCCCGACGCGACCGCCGAGGGCAGCAGCCCGGGGGTCGAGGCGATGCGGGATGCCGCGGAGGGCATCACCGGACTCGAGATCCCGTACTTCGTGCTCATCGACATGGAGGGCTTCGCGCAGCTCATCGACGCGCTCGGCGGCGTCGAGGTCGAGGTCGCCGCCCGCGTGCCGCTCGGCATCAACGGCGGCGACGTCATCGGCTACATCGAACCCGGCCTGCAGCGCATGAACGGCGAGACCGCCCTCTGGTACGCGCGGTCGCGCTACGAGACGACCGACTACGACCGGATGGCGCGGCAGCGGCAGGTGCAGGAGGCGATCCTGCGGCAGATGGACCCCGCGACCGTGCTGCTGAAGTTCCAGGGGATCGCCGCCGCGGGAGCGCAGGTGGTGAAGACCGACATCCCGCAGTCGATGCTCGGCTACTTCGTCGAGCTCGGCGCGAAGACGAAGGACCTGCCGCTCACCAAGATCGACTTCGTGCCGCCCCTCGTCGCCGAGGAGGCCGCGCCCGACTTCGCGTTCATCCGGGCCACGGTCGAGGCCGCCCTCGTGCCGTACACGCCGGCGCCCACGGAGACCCCGTCCGGCTGAGGCGCGACACCTCGCTAGAGGTCGGCGTGCAGCTGCCAGACCTTCTCGGCGGCGTCGCGCCACGTGAAGGCCTTCGCGCGGTCGCCCGCGGCGACGGAGGCGCGGTCGCGCGCGGTCTCGTCGTCGAGCAGCCCCCGCACGGCCTCGGCGAGGGCCGACGCGTCGCCCGCGGGCACGAGCACGGCCGCGTCGTCGGCGAGCTC
>JAEWKY010000204.1 GCA_023457615.1 Actinomycetes bacterium
GGCGACCGCGAACGCGTCGATGCTCGACGAGAGCACGGCCGTCGTCGAGGGGATGCTGCTCGCCCGCCGCGCGTCGGGGTCGGCCTCGAACGTCTTCCTCGTCGACGCCGACGCCCTCCCGCAGACCCTGCGCCTGCTGCGCCACCGCGCCGAGCCGCTCGGCATCTCCCTCGAGTTCATCGACTTCCGCGGGTCGAGTGCCGCCGAAGGCGGTGCATCGAGGCCACTCCCCGACGCCTTCGGCGTCTTCGTCCAGTACCCGGGCGCGTCGGGTCGCGTCTGGGATCCGCGCTCGGTCATCGAGTCGGTGCACGCCGCCGGCGGACTCGCGGTCGTCGCCGCCGACCTGCTCGCGCTGACGCTCCTCACGAGCCCGGGTGAGCTCGGCGCCGACGTCGCCGTCGGCACGTCGCAGCGCTTCGGCGTGCCGATGGGCTTCGGCGGACCGCACGCGGGCTACCTCGCGGTGCGCAGCGGACTCGAGCGCCAGCTCCCGGGCCGCCTCGTCGGGGTGTCCGTCGACGCGGCCGGCAACACCGCCTACCGCCTCTCGCTGCAGACGCGCGAGCAGCACATCCGCCGCGAGAAGGCGACGAGCAACATCTGCACCGCGCAGGTGCTCCTCGCCGTGATGGCGTCGATGTACGCCGTCTACCACGGCGCGTCGGGGCTCAAGCAGATCGCGCACCAGGTGAACCGGCTCGCGCGGCTGATGGCGGATGCCCTCGGCGACGCCGTCGTGCACGCCGAGTACTTCGACACGCTGCTCGTGCGGTCGGACGATGCCGCGGGGGTCGTGGCGCGCGCCGCGGACGCCGGGTTCCTGCTGCGGCTCGTCGACGGCGCCCACGTCGCCGTCGCCCTCGGCGAGACGCCCCCCGCCGACGAGGTGCAGACCGTGCTCGCCGCCTTCGGCGCGACGACCGAACTGGGGATCAAGCCCGCCGCGGTGGGCATCCCGCAGACGCTCGTGCGCACGAGCCGGTACCTCGAGCATCCCGTGTTCTCGGCCCACCGGTCGGAGACGACGATGATGCGCTACCTCAAGCACCTCGCCGACAAGGACTACGCGCTCGACCGCGGCATGATCCCGCTCGGCTCGTGCACGATGAAGCTCAACGCCGCGACCGAGATGGCCGCCGTGACCTGGCCCGAGTTCGCCGACCTGCACCCCTTCGCGCCGGAGGCCGACACCGCGGGCTACGTCACCCTCATCGAGCAGCTCGAAGGCTGGCTCGCCGAGCTGACCGGCTACGACGCGGTCTCGCTCCAGCCGAACGCCGGATCGCAGGGCGAGCTCGCCGGGCTCCTCGCCATCCGCGGCTACCACCGCGCGAACGGCGACGACCACCGCATCGTGTGCCTCATCCCGTCGAGCGCCCACGGCACGAACGCCGCCTCGGCGGTGCTCGCCGGGATGAGGGTCGTCGTCGTCGCGTGCGACGCCCTCGGCAACGTCGACCTCGACGACCTGCGGGCGAAGGTCGCGGAGCACGCCGACGATCTCGCGGCGCTCATGGTCACCTACCCGTCGACGCACGGCGTCTACGAGCACGAGATCCGCGCGGTCACGCAGACCGTGCACGACGCCGGCGGCCAGGTGTACATCGACGGCGCCAACCTCAACGCGCTGCTCGGCTACGCGAGGTTCGGCGACATCGGCGGCGACGTCTCGCACCTCAACCTGCACAAGACGTTCTGCATCCCGCACGGCGGCGGCGGACCCGGCGTCGGACCGGTCGCGGCGAAGAGCCACCTCGCGCCGTACCTGCCGCGCGGCGAGGCGAACCCGGTGAGTGCGGCGCCGTACGGCAGCCCGAGCATCCTGCCGATCTCGTGGTCGTACGTGCGCATGATGGGGCCCGACGGCCTCACCCGCGCGACGGGCGCCGCGGTGCTCGCGGCGAACTACGTCGCGGCGCGGCTGCGCGAGCACTTCCCCGTGCTCTACTCGGGCGACAACGGGCTCGTCGCGCACGAGTGCATCCTCGACCTCCGTCCGCTGCGCGAGGCGACCGGCGTGACCGTCGACGACGTCGCCAAGCGGCTCATCGACTACGGATTCCACGCGCCGACGATGTCGTTCCCCGTCGCGGGCACCCTGATGGTCGAACCGACCGAGAGCGAGGACCTCGCCGAGATCGACCGCTTCATCGACGCGATGATCGCGATCCGGGCCGAGGCGGATGCCGTGGGCCGCGGCGAGTGGCCGGCCGGCGACAACCCGCTCGTCAACGCGCCGCACACGGCCGAGGCGGTCGTCGTGGGGGAGTGGGGGCACGCCTACTCGCGGGAGCTCGCCGTGTACCCGGCGCCCGGCCAGGTGCGCGCGAAGTACTGGCCGCCGGTGCGGCGCATCGATCAGGCGTACGGGGATCGCAACCTCGTGTGCGCGTGCCCGCCCCTCGAGGCGTTCGCGTAGGGTCGTCGGCCGCCGGGAGGGCGCGCGAGTGAAGAGGCGAGGCCCCTACCCCGACTCACTCGCGCACCCTCCCGTCGGCCTCCTCTGCTCCCCGAGGGCGTCGGTGGTTGACCTGCGCCCGCGGTCTTGCGATAGTTAGGTGTATGCCTAACTATCGCGCGGACGTGGACGGGGTGCTGCGCGCGCTCGCGGACCCGACCCGCCGTGCGGTGGTGGAGCGGCTGGCGCGCGGGCCGGCGTTCGTGTCGGAGCTCGCCGAGCCGTTCGGCATGTCTCTGCCGTCGTTCCTGCAGCACCTCGGGGTGCTCGAGGACGCGGGTGTCGTCGTCTCGCAGAAGGTCGGGCGCTCGCGCACCGTGAGCCTCCGCCCGGGCGGGCTCGACGTGCTGCACCTCTGGCTCGACGGGCAGCGCACGCCCGCCGAGCGGCAGGCCGACGCCCTCGGCATCCATCTCGCCCGCACACCCCGCAAGGAGCCCTCATGACGCGCGTGCGTCTCGACCTGATGATCTCGCTCGACGGCTACGCCACGACGACGGGTGCGACCCCGGAGGAGCCGCTCGGCCCCGACTGGGCGCGCCTGACCGCGGACTACGCCGCGACCCGCACGTTCCGGGAGCGGGTGCTCCACGACACGAGCGGTGCGGGCTCGACCGGGATCGACGACGTCTTCGCCGCCGCGTACTTCGAGGGCGTCGGCGCGGAGATCATGGGCGCCGGCAAGTTCGGGCTCCACAGCTTCCCCGACGACCCCGAGTGGCGCGGCTGGTGGGGCGACGAGCCGCCGTTCCGCTTCCCGGTGTTCGTGCTCACCCACACGCCCCGCCCCGACCTCGTCTTCGCGAACGGCACGTCGTTCCGATTCCTCGAGGCGAGCCCCGACGAGGTGCTCGCGCTCGCCGTCGAGGCGGCGGACGGTCGTGACGTGCGCATCGGCGGCGGCCCGACGAGCGCGCGCGAGTTCCTCACCCGCGGCCTCGTCGACGACATCCACGTCGCGATCACGCCGATCGTGCTCGGGCGCGGCCTCGACTTCTGGGACGAGCTGCGCGGGCTCGAGAACGGCCGCCGCGTCGAGACGGTCGTGGCGGAGAGCGGCGTGATCCACGTGACGTTCACGCGCGACGGCGTGCGATGACCGGGCGCAGCCTCGGGCACGCGGGCTTCACGCTCGTGCGCGAGTATCCGCATCCGGTCGCCGACGTCTGGGCGGCGTTCGCCGAACCGGCGCGCAAGCGGCAGTGGTTCGGCGCGGGAGAGGGTCGCGAGCAGGTGGGGGAGTGGGAGTCCGACTTCCGCGTCGGCGGTCGGGAGGTCGCCGAGAGCCGGTTCCACGGCGGACCCGTCTCGAGGGCGGTCGCCGTCTACACCGACCTCGTCGAGCACGAGCGCATCGTGCTCACCTACGACATGTGGATCGACGGCGCGCACATCTCGACGTCGATCGCGTCGTACGAGTTCGAGGCGGTCGACGGCGGCACGCGGCTCACCCACGGCGAGCACGGCATCCATCTCGACGGCTTCGACCTCGACGGGCGCCTGCGCGAGCAGGGCAGCGCCGGCCTGCTCGATCTGCTCGGGCGAGCCCTCGGCGCGGGTGTCAACCCGGGTGAGCGGAACTCGCGTCCCTCGTAGCGTGGGGCCATGACCCACTCGCGCCGCTCGATCTGGACGTCTCCCGCCACGGGCTACCGGCTCGCCGGCGTCGCCTTCCTCGTGGCGGGGGTCGTCTTCATCTTCACGGGCAACACGGCGATGTGGATCTCGATGTTCACGCTCGGCATCGTGTTCCTCTCGCTGAGCTTCACCCTCGGTCGGACGGCCTCGGACGACGCGGCTCCCGAAACGGAGGAGTGACGGGCGTGAAGCATTCGCGCTAGAATTATGTACATGACGACTCTCCCTGTCGCGGACGCCCGAGCGCGCTTCTCGCAGATCGTGGATGCCGCCGCGACGACCCACGAGCGCTTCGAGGTCACACGGAACGGAGCACGTGTGGCCATCGTTCTGGGTGCCGATGACTACGACGCCCTCGTGGAGACGATCGACGTGCTCAGTGACGACCTGCTGCTCGGCGACATCCGCGAAGGCCTCGCCGACCTGGCCAGCGGGCGGGTGTCGACGTCGCACGAGATGCGTGACGCGATGCGCGCCGCCGGCCGCGCGTCGTGACCTATCGCGTCACCTACTCCGCGGCTGCACGCCGTGCCTTGACCTCGACGCTGCCCGAGAAGATCGCGACCGCCGCGTTCGAGTTCATCGAGGGTGCCCTCGCCGACAACCCCCAGCGGGTCGGGAAGCAACTCCGGGAACCGCTCTTCCCCCTCTACTCCGCGCGCCGCGGCGAATACCGCGTGCTCTACGACATCGTCGACGACGAGGTGCGCATCGACATCGTGAGCGTCGCGCATCGTCGCGACGCGTACCGCCGATGAAGCTCCTCGCCGCGTTCCGCTCGACGCGCCGGCAGCCGTGGCTGCAGGTCGCCAAGTCGGCGCTCGCGACCGTCGCGGCGTGGCTCGTCGCGGGAGCGCTGTTCCCCGCGCACCTGCCCATCTTCGCCGCGATCGCCGCGCTGCTCGTCGTGCAGCCGAGCGTGAACCAGTCGGTCGTCAAGGCGATCGAGCGGTCGGTCGGCGTCGTCGCCGGTGTCGTCGTGGCCTCCCTGCTCGCCCTCGCCTTCGGGCAGGCGACGTGGGTGATCCTCGTCGCGATCGCCGCCGCCCTCGCGATCGCCTGGCTGCTCAAGATGACGACGGGCACGTCGAACCAGGTCGCCATCAGCGCGCTCCTCGTGCTCGGCCTCGGCGCCGCCACACCCGGCTACGCCGTCGACCGCGTGCTCGAGACGCTCCTCGGCGCCGCCCTCGGCTTCGTCGTCAACCTCGCCCTCGTGCCGCCCGTCGCCGTGAGGCCCGCGCAGGATGCCGTGGCCGCGCTGGGCGGGGAGCTCGCGGCGTCGTTCGACCGGCTCGCCGCCGCGCTCGGGTCGCCGCAGACCCCGGCGCAGCTCGAGGAGCTCATGATCACCGCCCGGCTCCTGCGCCCCATGGTGGCGACGGCCGACGGTGCGCTCACCGCGGCGGCCGAGTCACTGACCCTCAACCCGCGCGGGCGCCGCCGTCGCGATGAGCTCGAGCGCGTCGAGGCGTCGCTCGCGCGGTTCAGTCCGATGGTGACGCAGGTGATCGGCATGACCCGTGCCGTCTACGACCGCTACGACGACGGGCTCTCCGACGAGCCCGCCGTACGCGCGATCGCGGAGCAGCTGCGTCGGGCCGCCCACGACGTGCGACGCAGCGTGCGACGGGCGGTGCCGGACCCCGTCGATCCGCCCACGGCATCCCTGCCCGCCCTCACCGCGCCGCTCGCGATCGGTGCGCCGTCGTCGGGGCACTGGATCCTCGTCGGCTCGCTGCTGGAGGATCTGCGTCGCATCCACGACGCCTTGACGGACTAGGCCGCGGGCGCGAACAGCTCGGGCCAGGCGGTCGCGGCGGCGGGGGCGCCGACGAAGACGACGGCGTCGATCGCGAAGTGCGTGACGACGAACGGGATCACGCGCCGCTCGGCGCCACGGGTGTAGAGCCAGCCGAAGACGACGCCCATCGCGAAGTTCGCGAAGAACGCGCCGTAGCCCTGGTACAGGTGGTAGGTGCCGCGGATCGTCGCGGAGATGAGGATGGTGCCCCAGCGGCCGACACCCGCGTCGCCGAGGCGGGCGAACAGGTAGCCGATCATGATGACCTCCTCCTGGATCGCCGCGCGGGCCGCGACGAGGAGGAGCACGGGGATCGTCCACCACTGCTCCGTGAGGTTCGACGCCGAGATGCCGACGCCCCAGCCGAGCGCCCGGCCGGCGAGGAAGATGCCGAGCCCGGCGATCCCGATCGGCAGGGCGAGGCCGAGGCCGAGCAGCACGTCGCGCACGGGATGCCGTCCGTCGATCCCGAGGCGGCCCAGGTGGGGCTTCGCGGAGCTCCACAGCAGGTAGCCGACGAGGGCGACGGGTGCGAGGTCGGACGCGATGCCGAGCAGCTGGTAGAGCAGGTCGAAGACCGGCCTCGAGTCGCGGCTCTGCACGATCGTCGCCGTCTGGCTCGCGATCGGGGTCTCGAGCGTCGCGCGGTTGATGAGCGTGACGATCGAGTAGAGCGCGGACATCCCGAGCGACACCGCGAGCACGATCACCATCTCGGCGAGGAGGCGCCCGCGCGACGGGGGCGGCGAGGACGCGGGTCTCACGCGACCGCTCGGGGCAGGGCGCATGCCGGGGTGCCGCCCGGGAGGCGGTGCCGGAAGCGCGCGACGAACGCGTAGCCGATCGCCGCGAGCCAGGGCCGCGCCTCGGGGAAGACCGGCAGGTGTCGCTCGAGCCGCGCGATCCAGGTTGTGCAGAAGCCACAATCCCCGTCGAACACGAGAAGCGGCGATCGCGGGGTCACGAGGGCGATGCTACGCGGGTGGATCCGGTCGGATCCGGGAGCCCGGCGAGGCCGGGGGCGGGAATCTTGCGTGCAACGCCCGAATCGTGCACGATCCGCGCGCGGACGCAACAATCCTCAGAACTCGTTTCCGCGATGTAACGATTCCTCCCACAAAGTTTGCCCCCCGCTTGTCCCCTCTTTAGGGTCGATAGCTATCCGGCGTGGCACGTCGGGGTCCGCCGTCGTGCCGCGCTTCTCATTGCACAGGAGGAACATTGCGTATTCGCAGATTCGGGGCCGTTGCGGCCACGGTCGCGGCCGGTGCCCTCGTCCTCGCAGGCTGCGGCGGCACGCCGCAGTCCGAGGTCGTGGAAGACAGCACCGTGACCGTGGCGTGGAACCAGCCGTTCTACTCGTACAACGGCAACACGTCGTTCGGCAACGCCACGGCGAACAACAACATCATCTACTCGACGAACTCGTGGTTCAACTACTACAACGACGTCCCGGAGCTCGTCCAGGACACCTCGTTCGGTAGCTACGAGCTGGTCAACGAGGACCCGCTCACCGTCACCTACACGGTCAACGAGGGCGTCAAGTGGAGCGACGGCACGCCCGTCGACGCCGCCGACCTCCTGCTGAGCTGGGCCGCGAACTCGGGCGTCCTCAACACGCCCGACTTCGACCCGACCGAGTTCACCGACCAGGAGACCGGCGAGTTCACCGAGGACTTCCCGACCGACGTCGTGTTCTTCGACGGCGCGCTCGGTGCGGGCCTCGAGAAGGTCAGCTCGACGCCGGAGATCGGTGACGACGGCCGCTCGATCACGCTCGTCTACGACGAGCTGTTCGTCGACTGGGAGCTCGTCTTCCCGCAGGGCCTCCCGGCGCACGTCGTCGCGAAGAACGCCCTCGGCATCGAGGACAACGCGGAGGCGAAGGAGGCCCTCATCGCGGCCATCCAGGACAACGACGCCGAGGCGCTCGCCCCCATCTCGTCGTTCTGGAACACCGGCTTCAACATGTCGGAGATGCCGTCGGACCCCGAGCTCGTGCTCGCCACCGGTCCGTACGTGATCACCGACTTCGTCGCCGACCAGTACATCGAGCTCTCGGCCAACCCGGAGTACGTGGGCGACCACACCCCGCAGGTCGAGACCGTGACGGTGCGCTTCATCACCGACCCGCTCGCCGCCGTCCAGGCGCTCGAGAACGGTGAGGTCGACATCATCCAGCCTCAGGCGACCGCGGATGTCGCGGACGCGCTCGCGGCCATCGACGGCATCACCGTCCTCGGCGGCTACGAGGGCACGTACGAGCACATCGACCTCCAGTTCGACCAGTCGAAGAGCGGGCACTTCAACAACCCGCTCATCCGCGAGGCGTTCATGAAGGTCATCCCGCGTCAGCAGATCGTCGACACGCTCATCAAGCCGCTCCAGCCGGACGCCGAGGTGCGCAACTCGCAGCTCTTCCTGCCGGGTGCCGAGGGCTACGACGACTCCGTCGCGAACAACGGCTCGGACGCCTACGCCGACGTCGACATCGAGGGCGCCATCGCGCTCCTCGCCGAGGCCGGGGTCACCAACCCCGAGGTCTGCATGCTGTTCTCGTCCACCAACCCCCGCCGCGCGAACGAGTTCGCGCTCATCCAGGCGAGTGGTGCGCTGGCCGGGTTCAACGTGACCGACTGCTCGAGCCCGCAGTGGGGTGGCCTCCTCGGCACCCCGGGCAACTACGACGCCTCGCTCTTCGGCTGGCAGTCGACGAGCCTCGGTGTGACGAACGCCACGGCGAACTTCGTCACCGGCGGCATCAACAACCTCAACTACTACAGCAACCCCGAGGTCGACGACCTGCTGGGCGAGCTCGACGTCACGTTCGAGGCCGACCGCCAGATCGAGATCCAGCAGGAGATCGACGCTCTCCTCTGGGGCGACTTCTACGGCGTGACCGTGTTCCAGTTCCCGTCGACGGCGGCCTTCAGCGACCGGGTGGCGAACATCTCGCCCTCGACGCTCGCGCCGACGATCTTCTGGAACATCTGGGAGTGGGAGCCCACGGAGAGCAACGTCGTCGAAGAGGGCTGATCCCTTCTCCTCGGAGTAATCTCTCCTGATCACACCGGGCGCTGGGGCGTTCGCGCC